>WGCR01000346.1 GCA_015493675.1 Anaerolineae bacterium | reverse complement strand
TTGTACACGTCCAGAAATCAGTTCCTTTTCCTAGCCTGGCCGCCAGAGCTTTGCCCCCTCCCCGGCCCTCCCCCGCCAGTCTCTTCGCTCTTTTGCAGGGGAGGGAGCTGCTGTTTTTTGGCGTTTAGCCGAAGACCGGTTCAGCTTGCGCCGCCGCCAGCAATTCTTCCATCGGGGGCGCGGCGAAAAAGCGCCTGTCGCCCGCGATGATGGTGGGGACGTGATGCACGTTGTCCTTTTTCGCCCGCGACATGTGGATGATGATCTCGATCTCCTCGACCTCGATCTCGGGATGCTCGCGTTTTAGTCGTTTGATCAGGCGGTTGGTGGGGATGCACTTGGGGCAGATGATGGATTTGTAGTAGATGATTTTCACAGTGAAAGAGGCGTCCTTTCTATGAAGATGTGTGAATGATCAGCCGTCGAGGCCCGTTTTCAGCACCTTGCGGCTGCCGTATTGCTTTTCGTAGTACTCGCGGAATTCGCCTTCCTTGATGGGCCGCCACCACCATTCGTTCTCCACATACCAGCACACGGTGCGACGGATGGCGGCTTCGCAGTCGTGCTGGGGCTGCCATCCCAGGGATTTGAGCTTGTCCACATTCAGCGAATAGCGGCGGTCGTGGCCCGGGCGGTCTTCCACGAACTGAATCAGGTCGCGGGATGCGCCCAGTTCGTCCAGCAAAATCTCCACCATGCGCAGATTCTCGATTTCCTGGCCCGTGCCCACATTGTACACCTCGCCCATCTCGCCCTGGTGCAGCACCAGATCGATGCCCTCGCAGTGGTCGCCCACCCACTGATAATCGCGCATCTGGCGGCCATCGCCATAAACGGGCAGGGGCTTGCCCTCCAGCGCGTTGGTCACGAACAGGGGCACGACCTTTTCGGGGTATTGATAAGGCCCGATGTTGTTGGCCCCGCGGGTGATGGTCACGGGCAGGTTGTAGGTGATGAAGTAGGAATGCACCAGCAGATCGGCGCTGGCCTTGCTGGCCGCGTAGGGGCTGCGAGGAGCCACCGGGTCGGTCTCGACCGAGGAGTAGCCAGCCGGGATGTGCCCATAGACTTCATCGGTGGAAATCTGGTGATAGCGCTCCAGGCCCAGCTTGCGGGCCGCCTCCAGCAGCACGTAGGTTCCGTACACGTCGGTCTTGATGAATGCGTCCGGGTTCATAATGGAGCGATCCACGTGGCTTTCGGCCGCAAAATTGACGATGGTGTCGATGTCGTATTTCTTGATGGTCTCTTCGACCCGCTCGGGATCGCAGATGTCGCCCCGCACGAACGCGTAGCGAGGATCATCGCTGACATCGGCCAGATTGTTGAGGTTGGCCGCGTAGGTCAGTTTGTCATACACCACAATGTGATAATCGGGATATTTGTTCAGCATGTGGTGCACGAAGTTAGCGCCGATGAAGCCGGCGCCGCCGGTTACGAGGATGTTTTTCATGGTGCCTCATCAATGAAGTTTTTGCTGGTTGGGGAAAGAAAATATCTCACGCAAAGGCGCAGAGTCGCAAAGGGAAAAAGATGCAAAGAAAAGCTGGCTCAGCAGGATTTCAGGGGGCATTGGCTTTGCCAGACCCGCCGGATTGCGAATCCGGCTGGATGCAGAGAGCTCTCAGGGCGGATTCGCAATCCGGCCGGCATTTCACCCCCTGAAATCCGAAAGAACCGAAAAGCTTAGCGCCTTGGCGTCTTTGCGTGAGATCAGATTCTTTGGTTTCGGTTTGAATTTTATCGATGGCGAGTCGAGGCCGCAGGCCCGATCATCTCCAGAATGTCGTAGCTGCGGCGCAGGGTGAGGGTGGGGAGGTCCTGGTAGAGGGTGAGGAGGGCCTCGTCATCGGGGATGCGGTGCTGGTGGCTGGCCCGCTCGTCGCTGGCTGCCGAGACGGCTAGAAAGGTGACGTCCCCCCGGCTGAAAAGCAGCTCCCCGGCCAGGGATATCTCCTCCCGGGCCTCCTGCAAGCGACGCTGCATCGCGGGCAAGATGCGCTGCCAGAAATGCACGTCGAAGGCGTCCTTTTGGCCCGCGGCAAAATAGGCCGGGCAGAACTCCCGGGCCCAGAAGCGTTCGGCCCGGCGGAATGCGGGCGAGAGCAGGTCGGCGTAGATCGTCACATCCAGCGTTGCGCCCAGGGCCTCGATGCGCACCATCGCATCCACCTGGCTGGGGTGCAGATCGAAATAGGCCGCGGGATCGAAGCGATGCCAGTGGGGATAGGCCCGGGGCAGGCGTCGCAGCCGCTCGGCCAGGATGGCCACGCCCTCATCGATGTGGCGGGCGATGACCGTTTTGTCGGCCTGTTCGGGCGCGCGATAAGCCGGCACAAACGGGCGAGTCAGGCATTGGATAACGACGCTGTTACAGGGCCAGCTTTTCTCCGGTTGAGCGATGAAGGAGGCGAGAGCGGGGAGTGAGTGAGGCAAAAGTGTCAGGGAGCAGTAAGCAGTAAATCAGTGAACAGTAAGCAGTGAGCGCGAGGGGGAACTACGGAACGGGCGCTTCGCCGCACCACTTCCATTCGCCGTCTTCCTGCACGACGCGGTAGGCGGTGAGGGGGAAGACGGTGTCTTCTTTGCCATAGGTGGCGACGATCTTGCCATCGCATTTGACGATGTCGCTGTCATCCACGCGCTGGCAGTTCATGCCTTCGATGTGAGCGCCCGAGACGCTGGTGAAGGCGTTGATCTCCTGAAAGGCGTCCGCCTCTTTTTCCGAACAAAGCAACTGGCGAATGGCCTTCTCATTGCCTTCGACCTTGGCCTGCAGATATTGCTCAACGGTCTTGGCCGGATCGCCGCCGCCATTGCTGCAAGCGGACAGCAGGACGGCCAGAGTCGCCATCATGAGGATGAGAAACAGGATGCGTTTATTCATAGGATGCTGTCAATTGGTGGCGGGATCAGGTTGAGGCGCAGCGGGGACGGGCAGGGATGTATCATCGGGATTGGCGACAGGGATGGAGAGACGGGCCAGTTGGCCATAAAGGTGTCCCTGAACCAGCATCACCCAGAAAGAGGTGAAGAAAACGCCGAAGAACAGAAGCAACAAGCCGATCCAGTTAGCGACATAGCTAATGCCAACGAGAATGATGAGGATGATGAGAATATCGGCGAAATAGCTTTTGGTGATGCGAAAGATTTCGCCGATATCCAGGCCCGCTGAAAAATCCTCTCGAACCGCCAGATTAACCGTGATGGCGGGCATCAGGAAGAACAGAACGACGCCGTAGATCATCGCCAAAATCACCATTACAGAAGAAGTCAGGCCGGTGATAACCGCCAGTGTGTCGGAATCAGGATAAATCCCCATGAGTACAAACAGGAACAAGACTGGCATCAGGAAGATGAAAATGGGCAGGCTCCAAATCAACTGCACAATCATCAGCTTGAAGCCGTCTGCCAGCTTTTTGCCCCAATCGGTCCAGTCAGGCAAATGGGCATCGGGATTGTAGCGCACATCCCTGATGTATTGCATCATGTAGCCGTACAAGACTGCGGCGACGAGAAAGGGAACGATAATCGTCCAGACAAGAAGCAGGCTGATCAGCCCCAACGCGCCGCCAACAAGGATGACGCCGATCCAATTTTTATCTTCAAATACAGCTTTGAGAGCTTTGCCGTAATCCATGATAACCTCCAAAAGATGATGGGTTGCAGGATGCACGCGATACGCGTCTTTGAATTATAGCACGAAATCCCCTTGCTGTCGGGATTTTATGCCTCATTCTGGCAAGAAAAACCCAAGCCTCGATTCGGCCCAGGCCCGCAATGCGTCGACGCCGGTGATGAGCAGGATGGCAAAAGCCATGCCCGGGATAAAAAATTGCACGAAATCCCGCCAGGATTCCCCGGTGTTCTCCGCCTGAAACAGTAGCACAAACACCAGCATCCCCACCAGGCTCAGCAGAAGAAAAACGCCCGCCACCGACAGAAACGCCAGAGGATAGAACAAAATCGTCCAGCGACTGTTCACCGCCAACGCCAGGGCCGCGGCCAGCAGCAAGACGAGGCCAAGATCACGCCAGCCGGTGAGTGCGGGCCGGGGAACGGGCTCATGCCAGAAAACCTGGTTGAAGAAAGGAAGGAAGAACATGCTCACAGCCACCCCCTGCAACATGCCCGTCATCAGCCGCAGGATGTTGTGCGGCGTGTAGAGAAAAGGCTTTTGGGTTAGCAGAAAAATGTAGGAATTGACGCCGTCGAAGGCCCAGACCGCCAGAAAAACCGCCAGCGTGATCATGATCCCGCGCGAAGGCAGGCCCGAGGCCCGTAATCGGCCCCAGACGAACGCCATGAAAAAGCCCGCCATCGCCCCC
>WGCR01000345.1 GCA_015493675.1 Anaerolineae bacterium | reverse complement strand
CATTTTCATTCCTTATCTGCGTGCAGTCGCTCATGGCGTCTGTTCCGTAAATAGAACGCAGATGACGCAGAAAAAGCCGATCTACGCAGATAAAAACAGATAAAATCAAAACGATCTGCGAAAATCTGTGTGCATCAGATGTGTCTGCGTTCTATTTTAATTCCTCATCGGCGTGCAGCCGCTCATGGCGTCTGCTTCCATTTCATTATCCACAGAAGAGGTGGCTTCGTCCAGTATGAGTACGGGGGGAGATTTGAGCACGGACCGGGCGATGGAAGTGCGCTGTCACTGTCCGCCCGAAAGTTTTTGTCCCCGCTCTCCCGCGAGGGCGTCTCATGGCCCGCGGGCAGCCGTATGATGATCTCAATCGCCCCGATGCAGATCGCAGCGGCGCGGGTTTCGCAGATCATGGCCATCCAGCAGGATGCGGCCCTGCTGTTCACCGTAAAAGCGCAGCAACAGTGTGACGATGGTGCGGCTAAAAAGCGGCTCAAGCTGATGCCCATCGCCCGACCACTTGCCAGTAGAGGGGCTCGTCAGATTGGTTCAAACTGGGAGGTCTTCTTGAACCCCGCCCGCGTTCATGCTATGATGCTTGTGCCGTCACCTCCCGACACTCGCACCAGGAATTTGCTGCCATGACTCACAACATTCCCGAAGCCCTGACCTTCGACGACGTTCTCCTCGTTCCCGCTTACGCCGATATTTTGCCCTCAGAAGTTGATCTTTCCACCCGACTTCATCCCAAACTGCAACTGAACATCCCCCTGCTTTCAGCAGCCATGGACACTGTGACCGAGGGGCGGTTGGCCATCGCCCTGGCCCGAGAGGGCGGGATGGGCGTCATCCACCGCAATCTCAGCATTGAGGACCAGGCCCGGGAGGTGGACAAGGTCAAGCGCTCCCAGTCGGGGATGATCGTGGACCCCATCACCCTGTCGCCCGATGCCACCCTGGCCGACGCCGAGGCCATCATGGCCCACTATCGCATCTCGGGCGTGCCCATCGTGGATGATGCGGGACGGCTGGTGGGCATCCTCACCAACCGGGATATCCGCTTCGCCCGGCATGAAGATCAGCCCGTGAGCGATTTCATGACCGTCGAGAATCTGGTGACCGCGCCCCCGGGCGCCACGCTGGAGGAAGCGCAGGAGGTGCTGCACAAATATCGCATCGAAAAGCTGCCGCTGGTGGATGAAAACGGCATCCTGAAGGGGCTGATCACCTACAAGGACATCCTCAAGCGCAGTGATTTTCCCAACGCGGCCCAGGATGAGCAAGGACGGCTGCTGGTGGCCGCGGCCATCGGCGTGGGCGATTCGGCCCTGGCCCGTACCGAGGCGCTGGTGGGCGAGGAAGTGGATGCCGTCGCTATCGACACCGCGCACGGCCATACCAAAGGCGTTATCGAAACCATCCGCCGCATCCGCCAGACCTGGCCCGAGTTGCCCATCCTGGCCGGGAATGTGGTGACGGCCGAGGGCGTACGGGCGCTGGCCGAAGCGGGCGCTGACGCCATCAAGATCGGCGTGGGCGCAGGCTCCATCTGCACGACACGCGTTGTTGCCGGGGCGGGGATGCCGCAGATCACCGCCATTATGGAGAGCGCGGTGGAAGCCCGCGAGCTGGGCGTGCCCATCATTGCGGATGGCGGCATTAAATACTCGGGCGACATCGTCAAAGCCTTGGCCGCGGGCGCTCACGCCGTGATGCTGGGCAGTCTGCTGGCGGGCCTGGATGAAGCGCCGGGCGAGGTCATCATCTACGAAGGCCGTCGCTTCAAAGAGTATCGGGGGATGGGCTCGCTGGGAGCGATGAAAGGCCGGGCCAGCGACCGCTATCAGACGGCTCAGAGCAACAACCAGCCCGGAAACATCAGCGGCAAGCTGGTTCCCGAGGGCATCGAGGGGCAAGTTCCCTACAAGGGCTATCTCAAAGACTACGTCTTTCAGCTCATGGGCGGCCTGCGCAGCGGCATGGGCTATGTGGGGGCGCAGAATCTGGAGGATCTGCGCACCAAGACCCGGTTCATCCGCATCACCAATGCCGGACTGGTGGAAAGCCATCCTCATGACATCATCATCACCAAAGAAGCGCCCAACTATCAGGCCCGACGATGACGCTACGCGTCTTTGGTCTCATCTCAAAAGTTGCCATGGCCGACGCCTTGCCCGGCATCCCGCTGCTTTACGACGTGAAGTTACTTTCGAAAATAAAAACCGCCCGGCTGGACTCGCCAGCGGGCGTTTTGTTTCGTGCCAGGATGCCGTCAGGAATGTTTTATCCGGCGCTTTCGTCGGCTTCTTCGGCCTCGGGAGCATCCCGCTTCGCCAGCTCGGCCTCGGTTTCGACCAATCGGGCGTCGAGATGCTGTTTCCAGGCCTGGAGTCGGGCCTTGCGGGCCTGGAGCCACGCCCGGCGCTCGTCGGCGCTGATGTCGGCATTCTCCCACATGCGGCGTCTCATGCTCCAGGGAGGCGGGCCGAAGGCGTTTCCTGTCTCTTCGAGGATGTCTGCGGCTTCTGGCATTTGGCCCCAGCGTGCGGCCCAGGGCGGCGGCCCGAAGCTCCGGGGAGCCTCTTCGAAATCCTGCCACGGGCCCCGGCCGATGCGCTGACCGTACCCCCAGCCGCGGGGAGTTTCCTCCCAATCCTCTGGCTGCATCCGGACCCGCGGTCCGAATCCGCGCATTCCTTTGTTGCGACCGCGTCCGCGGCCTCCTCTTCCTTGTCTTTCGTTGTTGTATCGTCTGTTGTGCATTGTCTGTTGCACCTCCAGTTTTGAATGTGATGTTATTCCTGAAATTGAATAACTTTGGCTAAAAAAATTATCCCCGCCCACGACGGCCCGAACGATCTTCCTGACTGCAACGGGGACATCGGCATTTGCCGCGACGGCGACGACGGCCACCGCCACTTTCCGGTCTCATTTCACCGGCAGCCAGCTCGCGATTGGCAATACGTTTGCGAGCCAGTGCCAGCAGATCGTCCACCACGACAAGCACTTGGGGATCACTGACCTGATAGAACACAGTCATGCCATCCCGGACAGCGGTCACCAGGCCCGCTTGCCGCAACACCATCAAATGCTGGGAGATGTTGGCCTGAGGCCGTCCCAGCACCGCTGTGAGATGCATCACGTAGGCGCCTTCCTCGCGCAGCTCGTTCAATATCTGCAAGCGCACGGGGTGACTGATGGCCCGGGCAATGCGGGAGGCGTCTCGGACAGGATCGTCGTGAGGTGGCGTCATGGGAATGAAGGGGAAAAGATGGGAAAAATTGACCTTATTCCAATCTTCGAATGTAGTATACACCCAAAAACGTCGGGCGTCAAGCGCTATTTCATTAGAGTTGCGTTAGAGCGCGTTTTTCTGCGATACGATCTGCCGCAGGATGCGATGCGCTGCCGCCGCCGCGCCAAAGCCGCTGTC
This sequence comes from Anaerolineae bacterium, assembly GCA_015493675.1. Classification (GTDB taxonomy): domain Bacteria; phylum Chloroflexota; class Anaerolineae; order J102; family J102; genus M2005. Next base: position 284 of record WGCR01000345.1, on the reverse strand, counting down.
GATGTTTACCACAGTAACGCCCGGGGCGCACGCGGTCAACATGCCCAGCAGGGCGCTGAGCCCGCCGAAATTTGCGCCATAGCCCACGCTGGTGGGCACTGCGATGATGGGGGTGGCGATCCGTCCACCCACGACGCTGGGCAGAGCGCCTTCCATGCCCGCCACCACCACACAGACAGCGGCCTTCCGCAGGACATCCTCCACCGCAAACAGGCGATGAATGCCGGCCACGCCCACATCGGTCAGGCGCTGCACGCGCCACCCCCATCATCGCAGTGCCCACC
>WGCR01000344.1 GCA_015493675.1 Anaerolineae bacterium | reverse complement strand
GATTGATGCGACACGATTTCACGCAGAAGCGCAAAGATGCAATGGGAAAAAATAAAAGAAGCCTGGCGTTTTATCGCCTGAGCGTGAGCCATCCTTTTTATGGAGATAACGCCTCATGGGCCTAGAATCTTATCTGCCGGAAACCGGCGTCGTTACCACTACGCTTGAATCGGTGGTGAACTGGAGCCGCAAAAATTCTGTATGGCCATTGTTGTTTGGCCTGGCTTGCTGCGCTATCGAGATGATCACCACCGGCACCTCTCGCCATGACATCGCCCGCTTTGGCAGCGAGCTTTTTCGCGCTTCGCCGCGTCAGGCCGACCTGATGATCGTGGCCGGACGCGTCAGCAACAAGATGGCTCCCGCCATCAAGCGGCTGTATGATGAGATGGCCGAGCCCAAATGGGTCATTGCCATGGGCATCTGCGCCACGGCTGGCGGCCCGTTCAACAATTACGCCATTGTACAGGGCGTGGACAAGATTATTCCGGTGGATGTTTATGTGCCCGGCTGTCCGCCGCGGCCTGAAGCCCTGCTCTTTGCCCTGACGAAATTGCAGGAAAAGATCGACCGCGAGCATTTGCGGGATCATTATCCGCAAGCGCAGCCCGAAAAAACCGAAGCGGGCGTTTATATCGCCAGCACCGCTGACCTGCCCCCATTGCCCTGATTCGCCGTCCTCGCCCCAATCCGCAATCCGTATTTCCTAATCAACCATGACTGATCCTATTGCTGCTGTTCGACAGGCCTTCCCCGATGCTGTTCTCGCCACAGAGGACGCATTTGGCTCGCCTGTCATCACCATCAAACCAGAAAGCCTGCTGGAAGTCGGGCGTTTTCTGCGTGACGATCCGGACTTGCACTATGACCTGCTCAGCAGTCTCACGGCGGTCGATCGTCTGAAACTGCCCGATTACAATGACTCGGAGGCCCGATTTGTGGGGGTTTACCATCTGCGCTCGGTGGAGCGGGATGGTGATCTGCTGACGATCAAAACGCCTTTGCCGGGCGGCGATGAGCCGGTGGCTCCCAGCGTGACGGGCCTTTGGCCCGGGGCGCGATGGCCCGAACGCGAAGCCTACGATCTGATGGGCGTCACCTACGAGGGACATTCCAATCTGCGGCGCATCCTGCTGCCCAATGACTGGGCCGGCCATCCCTTGCGCAAGGATATGCCCCTGGGCGGCGAGCGCGTGCCTTTCTCCGTCACCTGGGATGATGAAGAATTCAAGCATCTGGGCAAGCAGATCATGCAGCCCGAACAGGGGCTTGAAGCTGTGCCCGCGGGCATGGACTCGAAACACATGATCTTGAACATGGGCCCGCAGCATCCTTCCACCCACGGCGTGCTGCGCCTGATCGTGGAATTGGATGGCGAACGCGTCAAAAATGTCGAGCCAGACATCGGCTATCTGCACAGCGGCTTCGAAAAGCAGGCTGAAAACGTCCGCTACAAAGATTTTGTTTATTACACCGACCGCATGGACTATGTCTCCGCCATGCAAAATAATCTCTCCTATTGCGTGGCGGTAGAGAAACTGCTGGGAATCGAAGTTCCTGAGCGGGCGCAGACCATTCGCGTGATTATGGCCGAATTGCAACGCATTGCCAGTCACCTGGTATGGCTGGGCACGCATGCCCTGGATATCAGCGGCACGGGGCACGCCCTCCTCATGTACGCCTTCCGCGAGCGCGAGGAGATCATGGATTTATTCGAGATGGCCTGCGGCGCCCGCCTCACCACCTCTTACATGCGCATCGGCGGCGTGTCAGATGACTTGCCTCCTGCGTTTATTCCGCGGATGCTGGAATTTTTGGACGTGATGGACAAGCGTCTGGTGGAATACGAGAATATGCTGGATCAGAACCCGCTATGGCGCAAGCGTCTGGATGGCATTGGTTATCTCAGCAAAAAAGACGCCATCGCCATGGGCGTCACCGGCCCTATGTTGCGCGGCAGCGGCGTCAAGTATGATCTGCGCCGGGCCCGGCCTTATTGCGGCTACGAAAAATATGATTTCGATATCCCCACCTCTGACCTGGGTGACAGCTATGGCCGTTATCTGGTGCGCATGAACGAGATGAAGCAGTCGATTCGCATCCTGCGACAGGCTGCCGCAATGCTGCCCGCGGGCGATTATCTGCTGAACGATCCCAAGATTGCTCCCCCAAAGCGCGACCTGCTGGATCAGAGCATGGAGGCCTTGATTCACCACTTCAAGCTCTATACCGAGGGTCTGACCCCGCCCGCGGGCGAGGTGTATCGCGGCATCGAAGCCTCAAAGGGGGAGATGGGTTTCTACATCGTCTCCGACGGCAGCGCCCATCCCTACCGCATGCACATCCGCACCCCCAGCTTTGCCAACCTCCAGTCCATCTCCATGATGTCAAAGGGACATCTGCTCTCTGATGTTGTGGTCGTCATCGGCACCATTGACATCGTTCTTGGCGATGTCGATCGTTGACGTTTGACTGATATTCTGAAAGTGCCTCCCGCCCTGTATTTCTCCATTCATCCTTATTGACTATGCTTTCATCGCAAGCTCGTTCCGAAATTCAATCCCTGATGGCGCAATATCCGCGTCCTCGTTCCGCTATTCTGCCGGCGTTGTATGTGGCGCAACGGGAGCACGGATGGCTGCCGCCCGATGTTCAGGCCGAAATCGCCGAAATCTTCGGTCTGGAGCCCATGGAAGTGCATGCCATCGCCGGATTTTATAACATGCTCTACAAAAAGCCCCATGGCAAATATCACATGGAGATATGCACCAATGTCTCCTGTATGTTGCGGGGGGCGGAAGAGACTGCCGAGGCGTTGAAGGAAAAGCTGCATATCGACTTTGGCGAAACCACGCCCGATGGCAACTTCACCCTGAGCGAGATGGAGTGTCTGGGCTCCTGCGCCACGGCGCCGGTGATTTTCGTGCGCAAGGATCACAGCGATTGGGGACGCTATTACGAAGGCGTCACGCCCGACAAGATCGACGATATGCTCAACGAGCTGCTCGCGGATGAACAACTGCCCGAAGGACGCTGGCCCGAGGACAAGCCTTATCACCACGGCCATTTCAGCGGGAACGACGAGCTGCCCGAAACCAACTACATCCTCAGTCGCATCGATAAGCCTGACAGCCACACCATCGACAGCTATCTGGCGGATGGCGGTTATGAGACCGCCCGCAAGGCCCTGCAAATGGATCCTCAGGACGTGCTCAACGAGGTGAAAACAGCGGGGTTGCGGGGCCGCGGCGGCGCTGGCTTCCCGGCAGGCGTCAAATGGGGCTTTCTGCCCAAAGATGTTTATCCCCGCTATCTGGTAGTCAACGGCGATGAATCGGAGCCGGGCACGTTCAAAGACCGGTTGATCCTGGAATTCGATCCCCACTCGCTGATCGAAGGCATCATCTGCGCCACCTGGGCGATTCAGGCGCATTACGCATTCGTCTATATCCGCGGCGAATACACGCATCCCCGCAAGCGCCTGAAAGAGGCCATTGCCGAGGCCAAAGCGAAAGGTTATCTGGGCAAAGGCATCTTCGGCACTGATTTCGATCTGGAGATCATCGTGCACCCGGGCGCCGGGGCGTATATCTGCGGTGAGGAAACAGCTCTGCTGAGCTCGCTGGAAGGCTATCGCGGCCATCCCCGCCTGAAGCCGCCCTTCCCCGCTGTGGAAGGCCTGTACGCCAAGCCCACCATTGTCAACAATGTCGAGACCATCACCCAGGTGCGGCACATTGTGCAGAACGGATCGGATTGGTACCGACAATGGGGCACAGAACGCAGTCCGGGCCTGCAATTGCTCTCTCTCAGCGGGCAGGTGAAAAAACCGGGCGTTTATGAGGTTCCCTACGGCATTACCCTGCGCCAGCTCATTTACGACATGGCCGGGGGCACGGTGGATGATCGTCCCATCAAGAGCATCGTGCCGGGCGGGCTTTCCATGCCCCAGCTCACCCCCGACAAGCTGGATACGCCCATCGATTTCGAGTCGCTGGCTGCGGCCGGCTCCATGCTGGGATCGGGCGGCGTCATCGTTATCTGCGAGGGCGAAGACATTGTGCCCATCGCCCGCCGCACCTCTGCTTTCTACCGTGAAGAATCCTGCGGCAAGTGCACCCCCTGTCGCGAGGGCGGCGCCTGGATCGAAACCATTCTGGAACGCATCGAGGCGGGCCGGGGCACACTGGCGGACTTGCAGGAGATTGAACACATCTCCAAATACGTCGAGCAGCAATCCTTCTGTCCCTTTGGCGCCGCTTCTGTGTGGGGCGTACAGAGTATGCTTCGTAATTTCCGCCCCGAGTTCGAACAGTACATCCTGGAAACGAATCCCGAACAGAAAAAACCCGATATTCCGGCGAGACCGATTTATCGGCAGTATCATGGCAAGCCCCTGGAAAATAAACTTGATTGATGTATGCTGCGTAAGATGCTGTCGCGCAGTGTAGCCCTATTTTTGCGAGTTTCCCCTTCGCACTCCTTTTTTCATCGAATTATCTCCCAACTCCGAAACCATGTCCGACTGGATTACCATCACTATTGACGGCAAAGAAGTCAAAGCCAAACAGGGCGAACTCCTGACCGAGGCGGCGGCCCGCGCCGGAATTCAGATTCCCGTATTCTGTTCGCACCCCAAGCTCGATCCTCTGGGCGCATGCCGCATGTGTCTGGTGGAGACCGAGGGCCGGCGGGGGAAGATGCTGGTGACCGCCTGCACGACGCCCGTGAATGATGGCGCTGTCTTCTATTACAACTCGCCCCGGGCCAAAGACGCCCGCTCTGGCACGATGGAGCTGATTCTGGCCAATCATCCCCTGGATTGTCCTATCTGCGACAAGGGCGGTGAGTGCGATTTGCAGGATCAGGCCATGGAGCACAGCGCCGGCCATTCGCACTACTGGGAAGAAAAACGGCACAAGGACAAAAACCATCCTCTCAGCGATCTCATCGTGCTGGATCAGGAGCGATGCGTCACCTGCTGGCGCTGTATTCGCTATCTGGAGCAATGGGAGGACAAACCCCAGTTGGGATTGTTCAATCGCGGCAGCGCCACAGTCATCGATAAATTCCCCGATGCAGAGCTGGACGCCTACACCAGCGGCAATATCGTTGATATCTGTCCGGTGGGGGCGCTGACCAATCGTCTCACCCGTTTCCGGTATCGTCCCTGGCGGCTGGAACACACCGATTCCATCTGCACCCACTGCGGCATGGGCTGTAATCTGCGCATCGACACCCGTGATTTTCGGGTGCGCCGCAATGTGGCCCGCACCAACATGGCTGTCAATGATGAATGGATTTGCGATAAAGGGCGTTTTGCCAATGGGTTTGTCTTCAGCGACCAGCGACTGACCCAGCCCCTGGCCCGCATCGATGGCGACCTTCGGCCCGTCTCCTGGAGCGAGGCGCTGGATCGGGTGGTGAAAGGCCTGAAAGGCATCGTCGCCAACCATGGCGCCTCATCGGTGGGCGGCATTGGCTCCGCCAAACTCTCCAATGAAGCCAACTACCTGCTGGGCAAATTCATGCGCGGCCTGGTGGGAACCAATAATGTCGATTTTCGGGAAGGAGCGGCCCTGAAAGCAGAACGACGCGGCATCCCCAGCCTGCAAGCGGCCCGAGAGGCAGACCTCATCGTACTGATGGGGGTGGATCCCTCGGAAGAGATGCCGGTGCTGGCCAACTTCCTCAAGCGCGCGGCCAAACGCGGCGGCGCCCCCATCATCATCGTACATCCCCGCCGTATCGAACTGACCAAATATCCGGGCGTCTTCT
>WGCR01000343.1 GCA_015493675.1 Anaerolineae bacterium | reverse complement strand
GGGGGTGAAGTGACCCGCCAGGGACTCGAACCCCGAACCCGCTGATTAAGAGTCAGCTGCTCTGCCAATTGAGCTAGCGGGCCACAACGCAGAGAATTATAAATCAATCCATTGTATGCTGTCAAAAAGCATCGGGTGAAGATGTGGTATAATAGAGTTATGACCACGCTGGCGGCGGATTGGACTAAACGCGTTTTTGGAGCTATCCGGGCGCGGGCAAAAACCCGTATCGCCTTCGGCGGAGGTGATAATCGCCCGGTGGAGGTGTATCGCGCGGCCAACGAGATCGAGGCGGCGCTGGTGGTGGCCCTGCTGGATAGCGAGGGGATCCCTGCTATCACCAGTGGCGAATCGCTGGGCAGTGTGTATGGGATGCAATTCGGGCCACTGGCCGAGGTGAAGGTCCTGGTCAAGCGGGCCCTGGCTCCACGCGCCGCCCAGATCATCGAGGAGCGGCATCTGGGGATGAATGCCGATGACCTCGTGGAGGATTGGTGGAAGGATGAAGATTGGGAGGAAGATGAGGGGCCGGATGATGAATAATTGAAAGACTACTTACTTCTTTTCATCAAATTCTAACATCCCATTCATCATTGGGGTATCTTTTTACCAAAACAGCATGTTATAATGAGAGTGCGCTATCTATGTTATACCCCTAAAGCAATTGGAGATTTCTATGACCGAATCTGTTGTCACCCAACCCAAGATCGCCGCTAAAAACCCCAATAAAAAGCTCAAGTTTATCATTGGCGGCGTGATCATCGTGTTAGCCATCGTTTATCTTGGTTATGGCGCTATCAAAAACACCGGCGCTTACTATATCCCTCTCGATGAATTGAACCAGAATCCCCAGGCCTATATGAATAAGAAAATTCGGGTCTCGGGAGCTATTCTACAGGAGAGTGAAGATTGGGACGCCCCCAATCTGCTTTTGAAATTCAAGATGAGCGATGCCACCGGCGAGTCTATCCTGGTCAGTTTTCATGGCAGTCGTCCCAGCAATTTTGACGAGGCGACTGAGGCCATTGTCGAGGGGAATATCCAGCCGGATGGCACTTTCAAGGCGGATACGCTATTGCTGAAATGTCCATCTCGATATGAAGAAGCGCCGGACGCCAATCAGTATCAGTCGCTGGATTCGCAATAAAGCGCTGTCATCGCCTTTTTCTTGTCGGGTCTCCCCGCGGTCGTCTGATGTTCAGGCGGCCGCGTCATATGTCAACAATTCATTCATCATCAACAGGATTCAATGACGATTTCATTTTCCAAGCGGCGTACGATTGTTTTCGTGTTTCTGACGATTCTCATTGGCATGATGGTCGTTATGCCAATGGGCAATTCTTCTAATCGGGTTTATGCACAGGATGGCGGACAGACTGAGCCTGCGGGAAGGGCTTATCGGGGCAAAACGCTGTTCTCTCAGCGATGCGTGCAATGTCATGGCGAACAGGGTAAGGGAGATGGCCCGCTGGCTGAACAGATTCCCGGCGAACTCCCTGATTTCACGGCCGCGGATTATGCTGCCGACAAGAGTCCTCAGGAGATTTTTGACACCATTACCAACGGGCGCATGGATAAGATGATGCCGCCATGGGGGGATCAGCTCGGTGAGGATGAACGCTGGGATCTGGCTTCTTATGTGTGGTCGCTGCATCTCCCCGCGGGGGCGATGGATGAGGCCGTCAAGTTGTATGAGCAGGATTGCAGCAGTTGTCATGGTTCCAGTGGCGCGGGGGTGGAAGCGGGGGTGCCGGATCTGAATAATCCGCATTGGCTCAGCGCCACCGACGCTCAATTGATTGCCGCTTTCACCACCGATACGCATCCCGATGTGGGACAACTGGATGAAAATGAGCAAATGCTTCTCGCCTCGGCCGTGCGGCGCTTCAGCCTAGGCTTCGATCAAACACAAGTTTCTGTAGAGGGGCTTGGAGATGTCGAGGTGTCTGTCTCTAATGGCAGTTCGGGCGAACACCTGGCCAATCAGCCTGTACGATTGATTATTTTCGAGCAGGAGCAGTTTGTGGAAACCCGCGAGGGCGAGACCGATGATCAGGGACGCGCCCGGTTTACAGGATTGCCCACCGCCCCCACCTGGGCTTATGTGGCCGAGACGACGTATCAGGGATTGACCTATCATGGTGAAGTCGGGCAATTCTCTCCCGATTCCAACATGATTGAGATCAGTGTTTCGGTGTATGATCCGGGAGCGAGTAAAGAGTCCATTTCTATTGATCGGTCGCACTGGCTGGTGGATATCAGCAATCCCGCGTTTGTGGATATTGGCGAGGTGTATGCTTTTTTGAATACCGCTGATCATGTGTATACGGGGGAAGCGGCCTCCGGCCAGGAGGCGCCGCGGGTGCTGGAGATCCCGCTACCCGATGACGCCATTCACATCAGCGTCGAGGGGGAGACCCTGGGCGAGCGTTTTATTCTGGATGGAACCACCCTTATCGACACGCAGCCATTGCCGCCGGGCAACACGCAGATATTCCTGCGATATTCATTGCCGGTGGAAAAGGGCCGCGTCACACTCTCGCATCCCCTTCTCTATCCCACCAAGATGTTGAATCTGCTGGCTCCTGATATCGGCATTTCCATAGATGCGCCCGATTGGCAGCAGGGGGATCCGATACCGACCCAAAGCGGCGCGTTTTTGAATTATTCTATTTTTGATCTGCCTGCGGGCGCTATGCCCACGGCCACGCTCAACGGCATTACCGAAGATATTCTGACATCGACGACATCAGATGAGCCTCAGCAGGTCATCGATCGCAATGCCGCTCCCGGCGTCTCCGGCACGCCTTATCTGCCATGGATTGTGAGCGGGCTGGGTCTGATTGTTTTGGGGGGCGGTGTGGCGATTGGCTGGAGAAAGCACAGGCAGACTCTGGCGGCTGTTCCCGATTTGCGGGAAGAACAGAAAAAAGCGCTGATTCAACAGATGGCGGCTTTGGATGACGCCTTCGAGTCGGGAGAGATCACCGGCGATGAGTATCACAAGCAGCGAAATACGCTGAAATTGCAGCTTATCGCCCTGATGCGCGAGGAGCACGAGGGCGACGACGCCGCGGATGCCACGGAATCCATCGCTGAAACGCCCAAGATTCATCCCGAAGAAGATGATGGAGAGGAGGAGCATGGCAGCGCCGCTGGTTGAGGTGATCGGCCTGCGCAAGGCTTTCGGACGCCACCGCGTGCTCAAGGGAATCGATTTGTCCATTGAGACCGGCACGTCGGTGGTGTTGTTCGGGCCCAATGGCGCTGGCAAGACCACCTTTTTGCGCATTCTCTCCACCCTGAGCCGTCCCACCTCGGGCACGGTGCGCGTGGCAGGCGTGGATATCAAGAATAATCCCGAGGGCATCCGCCAGTATCTGGGCCTGGTGACGCACGCTCCCTTGCTCTATGGCGATCTCAGCGCTCAGGAAAACCTGTCTTTTTACGCCCGTCTGTATGGCATCGACGATCCCGAAAGACGTATCCACGAATTGCTGGAGCGGGTGGGATTGTTGCACCGGCGGCGGGATCTGGTGCGCACTTTCTCGCGGGGGATGGTGCAGCGGATGGCTATCGCCCGGGCGTTGCTGCATAACCCGCCCATCCTGCTGCTGGATGAGCCAGACACGGGCCTGGATCCTCAGGCGGCGGAGATGATGACCGATTTTCTGCGGGAGATCGGCGGCAGCGACCGCACGGTGCTCATGACCACGCATCATCTGGAGCGCGGGCTGGAGCTGGCCGATCGCGTGATGATTCTGCAAGGAGGCCGAATCGTGTTTGATAAGCCGTCCGGCTTGCTTTCCTACGAAGAACTGCGCCCGACCTACGACGAATATGTGGGCAAGGGAGTCGCGGTGGCATGAGACGTTATTTTCAGGTCGCGTGGGCGGTTCTGTGGAAGGACCTGCGCATCGAACTGCGCACAAAAGATATTTTCACCAGCATGGCGGTCTTTGCGGTGTTGGCCCTGATGATATTTAATTTCGCCTTCGAGCTGCGCATCCCCGATAAAACCGTGGTGATACCGGGCGTGCTGTGGGTGGCTATCATCTTTTCGGGCGTGCTGGGCCTGGGGCGGGCCTTTATCAGCGAAAAAGATCGGGGCAGCATGGCCGGTCTGCTGCTGGCTCCGGTGGATCGCAGCGCCATTTATCTGGGCAAAATGCTAGCCAGTTTACTTTTCATTCTGGTGATGGAGGCGTTTCTGCTGCCCCTGATGGTGATTTTCTTCAACACCAATTTCATTTCCCTGCCGTTATTGTTGATCCTCTTTTTGGGAACGTTGGGATTCGCGGCGGTGGGAACGGTTTTTTCGGGACTGGCAGTGAACACCCGCACCCGCGAGGTGCTGCTGCCGGTGCTGCTCTTTCCTGTGATGTTGCCCGTGCTCATGGCAGGCATCCGGGCCACCATCGGCTTTATGGAAGGGGAGACGCTCATCGATATGATGAAGTGGGTCAACCTGCTGCTCTTTTTTGATATCATGTACCTTGTTGTTGCTTATATGACTTTCGATTTCGTTGTCGAGGAGTAAGTCGCCTATGAAATTATCCCGTCGTCTTCTTCAAACCCTGAACATCGTCGCCCTGATCGCTGTGCTGGTTGCCGTCTATGCGGCGCTTGTGATGGCGCCGGATGCACTGAATGTAGACCCGAGCATCCGCCCGGCCCAGCGCGTCATCTACTTCCATGTGCCTTCGGCCTGGTCCAGCATGTTGGCCTTTTTCGTGGCCTTCATCGCCAGCATTCTCTATCTCATCACCAAGCACATCCGCTGGGATATCTGGGCCCGGTCTGCTTCGGAGCTTGGCATCGCCTTCACTGTGGCCGCCATTGTCAGCGGTTCGCTGTGGGCCAAGCCCGCCTGGAACACCTACTGGACCTGGGACCCGCGGCTGACCACCTACACCATCG
>WGCR01000342.1 GCA_015493675.1 Anaerolineae bacterium | reverse complement strand
TGTCATCTGTGTCAGCTTTCTGCGTGCTCACTTTGTTCGCTCGGAGAATGACTTTCAGAACAAAGAGCCTTCTGAAGTGGTTCTCATCTAAACGCTTTTTAATTTCCTCCTGGGTATGTCCCTTTAGCGAGCTAACAACTCCTGAGGGGATTGCTCCTGTTTCAGCCCGGCGCCAATAGTCATCGATATCTCTCTGCACTTTCCGCCAGGTGGTTGCTTCTTGCAAAACAGTAAGCAACTCCTCGGCTTCTGTGCCCCGCGTCCAAAGATGCGTTGTTTTCAGATCGCGAAGAATATCATATCGAGCGGCCTCTTTATATTGTTTGGCTTTGTTATGCTTCTGAATGCGTTCACGCCATTGTCGCATCAGCAACGCCATGTCGCTGTGGTACGCCGCTAATTTAGCTTGCGTCCAACGCTGCAAGCGCGCCCATTGCTTACCTACAGTTTCCTCATCCAGCAATTCATGCCAGGCGCCATCCTTTTCTTTGAGTGCATCGACAAAGGAGGGCAACGATGTTACATCAGCGGCCGCCACTTCGCCTTGCGCGTCAGTCCATTGCTGATTCAAACGGGCAATATCCAACGCTTTGCCAAGCCAGCGCAAGTCTCGACTCAATGCGGCGTCCTCAGTAAACAACTTCAATCCTTCGTCACCCCGATCGCGTATAGCCTTCAAAGTAGCTTCCGCAGCGCCTTCCTGGAGCATGGCGTGGAGCATCTGCCGCCACAGGCTGCGAATCTCTTCACGAAAGCCCTCGGCAAGAGGACTATGATCCCCGGAGATATCGCCCCAGGTCTCTCTCAATAAATTCACCATCCCCTCTGCCCGGTCAGAAGAGATTCCCGCTGTGGCGTTCTCTGTCAGGATCGATTTGACACTATCGATCTTTTTACTGACCTCATCATAGTCCTCTAACTTTCGGGTTGATTCCTCAAGCCACTTTTTCTCCTTGTCGTTTAGCCATCGATATCTTTCCAGGTTTGCCAACCAAATGGTCACACTGCGGAAATCTTTTTGCAAGTAGGCCTTTTCCGCCCTATCAGAAACCTCGCTCTCCGCGGCATCGATACTGGCGGAATACGCTTGCTCCAACGGCGGCCAGGCAAATGCCTCGGTAAACACATCGGTCAGAATCGTGGCGCCGGCGTTACCATCATTCACGGTTGTCAAAAATTCTTCCAGGGTTGCCGCTACCGCCTCGGCGTCATTTCTTATGTTTGCAGGGAGATGTTTTTGGGCAACCAACCCCGCAGTCGCTTCCTGAATGTGTTGAATGACGTCAAGGGGACTTTGTCCCGCGGTATTTTGTAGCGCGGTGCGAAACGTTCGTTCCGCTTCTTGCGCCCCTTTTATTTTTGCTTCCAGCGTTGTTAAATTGTCTCTTTTATCTGCTGGCAGCAAAGCCAGGAAGCGCTCTCCCAAAACATTTCTACCGGAGAAATCACCCCCCCGCCACAAGTCATCCAGGCGCTTTTGCTCCGCCTCGGCCAGCGCTGCCATAGCTTCAGCCAGACGTCCCCGCACCGCTCTCATTCGCTCCTCATCTTTTTTGTTCAGAACATATTCCGGGTAGGATGCAAGCATTTCCGGAGGAACGTTTTGCAACATCTCCGCGTCTTCTTGTAATGCAAAATAATCCAAAACCTCCTGCCACGGTTTTTCTGATAATTGCGCCAGATCGCTCAAATCATTGTGTATTTGCACTAGATCATCCGCTGTTGGATTCTCGGTCAGCTTTCGATCCAGGTTATGCAAGCGCCGCGCCATAGATCTTTGCACAGCATGGGCTGGTCGCGCCAATGACAGCCATTTTTGGGCTTCTTCCTCCTCGGGCATCATCTGCGCGGCTTCGTCGAAATGCTCTTCGGCTTTGTCATACTCGCCGGCCCAAAGCGCCCGTTTGCCTGTTTCGATGGTCTCCTGCATGCGGGCGTAGCGCAAGATGGCGGGCCGCAGGGCCTGGGCGTAAGGATTGCCGGCGTCGGTTTTCAGCACATCCTCCAGAATCTGCGCCGCTCCCACAAAGTCTCTTCTGGCAAGGGCGGATTTCATGGAGGCCAGCTTGCTTACCAACGAACGTCGCGTGGCCAACTCTTTCTCACAGGCCCGCAAAGCGTCCGACATCACAACTTCCTGGGGAGCCTTTTCGCTGGCCTGACGGAATTTGTCGCAGGCTTGCTGCAAAATGTCTATCTTCTTCTGCTCCAGCTCCTCCCAATTTTCAGATTCGATATCAGGCGCATAAGGTTTGGCGCTTTCGCGTAAAGCCTGGGCGTCATTCAACAATTGTCCTGCCGCACTTAATTCTTTCAGCCTTCTGAAAGAGGAGTATGCCGCCAGGGCGTCATATTCGTTTTCGGCATTACGGAATTTTTGGTCTGCGTCCCCCCATTCGTGGTCGATCAAATCCTGCACGCCATCTGTCAGCAATTGCCACACTGGCAAAGTGCGGGGGTCTCCGCCACCGTTCTTCTTGATGCTTTCGCCCACGCCCGCCAGCAGCTTCAAGTGCCGCACGCGTCGCGCCGCCTCGCTCTCTGCATCCAGGTGGATGAGCTCGCGGTCGGCTTCGGCCACGGCGCGGGAGAATTGCCCCGCCTTGAGGCTGATCTGAATAGAAGCGATGGCGTAGCGCAATTCTTTTTCCAGATCATCCTTGGCCTGAGTCTGAAAAGTGCGGAAGGTGCGGGCGTCTTTCTCAGAAAGCTCATTCGCCAGGGCCAATTCGGCCACGGCCAGCAAGCGGTCGCTGCGGTTTCGGCGCATCGCGTCCAGGGCCCGCTCCCGCAGCCTGTCGGCGGGAGCGTCTTTTTGCGCGGCCGCCAGCGTGTCCAGCCACCACTGCAGATCATCCACCAAAGCCCGGGCCGACTGATACCGTCTGGAGGCGTCGCGATGCAGCAGACGTCGCAGAATGAAACGACTACCCTCTGTAATCGCATTCCATGCCGCCACGCCGCTGCCCAGACGACTGGGCGGCGGGTCTTCCGCTTCCTCTCCCAACAGCAGATAGTAGAGATAATATCCAAAATAGAAGAGGTCGCGCACAGCCAAATCAGGGCCGCCCGAGATGTTCCAGTCGATGAGTCGCACCCGCGGCGTTTGCTCATCCGCCAGCCAATCGACGCGGATGCGATCTATCTTCTCCAGGGGCTTGAAGTCTCTAAGCGAGATCTCATTCTCATGGGCCAATTGGATGCCTTGGGCCACGCGTGTCATAATTCTGAGCACTTTCAGCTCATCATCCACTCCTGTCACCGGTTGGTATTCTACAGCCGGGGGCGCGAACTCCTGAATAATGTAGGGCCTCTTGCCCGCATCGCTTTCAATCTCCCCAAAATCGAAGTTCGCAATGATGACACGCTCTTCCGCGGTCTCCTGCGCCCGAGTGATGCGTTCTTCGACCGTATCGTATGTGCCCCACAAATCATCTTCAGCCTTGTTGAGGCGTTCCAGGACATGCGCTTCGTCGATGAATTGCTGGTAAGGATCGGGCGGGGGCGGCGAGTCCGAATCTTGGGGTTCGATGGGTGCCGCGGCTCCGTTGCTATCCAGCCAGCGGGCGTTGAGCAACTTGAGAATGATTTCGTAATCGGCAAATTTGACCCGATACGCCTCAGCCACCGCTCCCTGCCCCAGGAATTCCAACACGGTGTAAGTGTTTTTGCCCAGGACAACAGAAGCGCCAGCGGACAATCTCGCAGGTAATGGTTTCATAGGACAAACTCGTCTTCGGAGTAGGGGGGAATGTATTCGAACAAGGCAACCTGTCCATCTTCCAGTCCCGCGGCTACATGCTGGCCATTGGCGATGGAAAGGGAGAGGACAATAGAGCCGGGGATATCATAAGTTGTGATGACATCCCCTGTCGTAGCCTGGAGTGCAATCAGGCGTCCGGTGTTGGTTCCCAGCACGATGACATCTGAGTCTGGATCAGATGCCATGGCGGTAATGAATTCGCCGTAAACGCCTTCGTAGATCCATTCCGGTCTGAGATCTTGGCGCATTCCGGCCAGACGCGATTGCCATTCATCAGAAAGCGTCACAGCCACCGCTAATGGGGATGGCAACGCGGCCATCCCCATTACACGGTCTTCCTGCAATCTTCCGGCCACGGGCGCGCCATCTTCTACAGAAAGCGCTGCCAGCCGGTATGGCGAGGGAGAAGAGGAGCCAACATACAAAATCTTGTTCATCACATCGAAAGCAGTGGCCCAGGTGCGCCCTTTGGTGGCGCTGCGCCAGCGCACCTCCCCCTTTTGTTCCAGCAGCGTAATCGCTGAGCTGTAATGTCCCAGGGCGATGAGTTCGCTGCAATCAGTCATGGAGAGACTGTTAATATCCGCCTGTGCGTGCCATATTTTGGCGATGTTTACATCGAGCGAGGATTGTTCGGGGATAAATTCCAAGCGGAAGATTTCTCCCGAACGTTGAGCTGCAACGCCCACCCGCATATCATCAGCTACGGCGCACTGGATGAACGGCAAAGCGCCATCGGGCAAAGCATACCGGAAGACCTGCTCAGCAGACCGGGCAAACAAAGCCAGTTCCTTCTCGGTGCCTACCAGGATATGACTGCCATCTGCAAAGAGGGCCACGGCGTGAACCGGCGCCTTCATAAATGGCAGGAAACGAACAAGATTCAATGTGGCTCCAAACATCAGTTTCCCCTTTTAGCGACCTGTTTGAGACGGTTGATCTCTTCTCGAAGAATCAGGTGCATGACCGTGCCCAGATCTTTGATGCGGCGATCCGGACTACGTTTGAATCCGGCGACCTCGCCATCCAGGAATGCTTCGAGCTTTTTCACGCGCACGCGGGCGTTCTGCGCTCGCGAAGGCTTCTGCCCATCGCCATTTGCGCCCAGGGAACTCACTGCATTATTGATGGCATCGTTAATCGAGCGAGTGGGCAAATCGAAGGGATTCTCAATGCCTCCCAACGGCACGCCCCGCCGAACGAGTTCCGCCTTGATGTGTTCCACCATTTGTGGTGAATAGCCGGGGGGTTGAGTGATCTTCAAAGTGAAATTCTGTAACGCATTCAGATACAAGCGGGCGATTTGTTCGGAGATTGGGAGATCGCCGAAATTATTCTCCAGCTCCCTGACGACGGCGCTTTGGCTTAATGGGATGCTGTGCCCATCATTCAGTTTCAACCACAATTCGGTGGATTCCTGGCCGGTTTCCGAGTCGTAGTAGGCGTCCTCATAAACCAGACCGTAGGCGCTGGCCAGCGTAAAAGCTTTCACCTTGATCGGGTCTCCGATTGCCACCACCAGTTCAGGAGAAATGGCTCTCAGCCGATTTTCGGTTTCGCCCAGCGTGGGAATTGATTTTTCCCAATCTGTAGCCTGCTGTTCTTCCGGGAACAGGTGGATGCTTTCCCGGCCCCGATACAGTTTAGAACGATATTCCGGCTCGCATTGGGAGAAGGCTTCCACTGCATCCAGTTTGACGCCTCGCGAAATCTCCACCACGGTGCATGCCACCAGGCTCTCGGCAGTGGAATCCACGTTGAAACCTTGATCGGCCAGCGTGTTGCGGGCGTTTGTCAAAAACTGACGCGACGTATCATCCCGCGCCTTATTGATATTGAATGAAACATAACGCTCCTTGAACATGGGCACATCATTGACGCTGGGGTTATAGCGCAGATATGGCTCCTCGACTTGTAACGCCTTGTTTGTGAAGGAAGAATGACTTCTGAATGAGCTGGCCAGCCGTTCGGCAACCGTCACGTTATCGCGCACTGCTCCGAATAGTTCTTTGGTGCCCTTGAACCAGGTCTTGAATATCGCCTCGGCGCCCTGGGCTTCTTCCCCCCAGGTGGTGACTAACTTATAGTCGAGGGGTGTAAGATCACTCTTTCTTTGCCATTCCAGCCCCTTTTCATTGCTGATTTGCCCCATTACACGCGTCATCACTGCTGGCGCATGGGGTGGTTGGGCGTAGAGAGTGGCCTCGAACGCCTTGTCTGTGAGGTACTTTCGCACTTTCACCCGGCGCTTTTCCGCTCGATTCGACTCATGCTGACGTGAAGCTTTGGCGACCAGTTGATCGACATCATTCATCGTCAATTGCCAGTTTTCCAGCTCCAACATGGCGGCATCCAGTACGCTCAATTTCCCATCGCTATCTTTCTCCGCTGCCCCCAGGGCATCCAGCGCTTGCAAAGCTGTGTGATAAACGCGCTGGTGCAACGTCAGATACATGAGCTCCAACACCTGATTGCGAAAAGAGTCTTGCGCCTGCTTTGGTTCCGTCTTGAATGGCGGGAAGTATTTGCTGTAACGCGTTTCATTCATCCAGGTGAGCGAGTTTCGCACACCTTCACCCACCTGACGGATGCGGGCGTCGACTTGTTGTTGCTTCCACATCTCTTCCAGCAATTTCTTGAAGGCAACCAGATGCGCCTTAAGCTGTTTCACGGTGAAGATCGCTTGCGGCTGGCGGTGCGGGTATAGCATCTTTCGGTCATCTCTTCGATTCAGGATTTCCAATAGCGCCGCATCCAACGCTTCGGCGAACTTGACTTGCAGGGCTTCCTGATACTGTCCCAACACCTTATCCCAATCGCCGCCAAAACGGGAGGACTCATCATCCGGGTCCACCTTGGGGCCCAGGTAATCATCCAGGAACTGTTCGTAAAGTCGCTGCAAACGGGCCGCGCCCTCGTCGAAACTCTCTTTCTTGTAATCCCCTTCACGGGAGAGAATCATGTTACCCGCCAGATAATCCAGGGATGTTTGCAGGAACTGATAATCATCAGCAAACTGGCTGTCCGATAGGCTAATCAAACTGAATAACCCCTGCCAGCTCATATCAGGCGTTTCTGGTTCGATGCGGCGGGTAGCAACGATGGACTTCTGGATGATAGTGGGGTTCTGTTTGCCCTCGACAGCATTCCCGGTAAACTTGGTTTCGACCTCTTTGGCTGCCTGCTGTAACAACTGAGAGCGTTTCTTCTCGTCGTCAATGGGAAGAAATACATAGTGCAACAACTGCCGCAAGAACTGGTAGGAAAAACTTTCGATTACATCATCCACCGGAAAGATATAGGAAGTGACGTTGAAGCTACTGTACATGCGGCCAGCCGATTTATCGTAATGTAAACCGGCGTTTGAACGCAGTGTGGCCAGAGCATCCCCCAGGCTGTTATCGGTATGCGCCATCAAAAAGTCAGCCACCTCCGGGAATATGCCCTTCATGGGATCGCCGCTCAAGTCGAAGTCTTGGCTGCCGCTACGACTGGCGGTGTCGACCAGATAAATATGATCCACAGGTTGATTCGAACTCCAGGTAATGCTCTGCAAGCTCTGCGAGTAACGAATCATGTAAGGCAAAAAGCTCGAATGCACGCGGGTGAAGCGATCCAGCTCGCGCAAGGCTGCATACGAATTTGGCTTGAGATTTGTGGGATCATCCATGAAGCGGGTGTAGCTGGCAAAGGCGTCCGGCAAGACAATGACGGCGGAGACCGAGACAGATTGCCAGCTCTGGTTCTGATCCACGATATGGCGAACCAAGTTGGCTACAT
>WGCR01000341.1 GCA_015493675.1 Anaerolineae bacterium | reverse complement strand
GATCCCGCACGGGACCAGGTGGCGGTGGATGGCAAGCCTGTAACAACGGCGCAGAGCCAGCGCCTCTATCTGCTGCTGAACAAGCCTGCGGGCGTCATCACCAGCCGCAAAGACCCGGAAGGCCGCAAAACCATTCTGGACCTGATTCCAAAAAAATACCATCATCTGCATCCGGTCGGACGACTCGATTTTCAGAGCGAGGGCCTGGTGCTGCTCACAGACGACGGCGATCTCACCCAGCGCCTGACTCACCCCTCCTTTCGGCATGAAAAAGAATACTGGGTGCAGGTCGATGGCCCGGTCCCCAACGTGGTGATCTACAAATTCCGCAAGGGCGTCGAGCTGGAGGATGGCATGGCCCGGGCGCGGGTGCGCCGCCTCAGTAAAATCCCGGCCGAACAGCGCTTCTGGATCAAGGATGATCCCAAACGCACATGGCTGGTTTTCATCTTGCACGAGGGCCGCAATCGTCAGATTCGACGCATGTGCGAGGCCATGGACCTGCGGGTGCGACGGCTGGTTCGCATCCGCATCGAAAGCATTCATCTCGGCGATCTGAAACCGGGCCAATGGCGGCCGGCCAGTAGCCGACAGATCAGGGCCATTCAGGCCATCAAAGAAAAGGCGTAACGTCCGGAAGTCGCCCTCCCCGAAATCCAAATCTCATCCCCGCCAATATCTTATGTCCACCACTCCCGCAGTTATCGCCATCGACGGGCCCGCGGCCTCGGGCAAGAGCACCGTGGGCAAACTCGTCGCCCGAAAATTGGGCTTTCTCCTGTTCGACACCGGCGCCCTGTATCGCGCTGTCACCCTGGCCGCCCTGACCCGCGGCATTCCCGTGGACGATGAGGAGCGCATCGAGGACCTGGCCCGCAGCATCCACATCGATCTCATTCCCGCCACCCAGAACGACGGGCGGCCCTACACCGTGCTGGTGGATGGTCAGGACGTCACCTGGGGCATCCGCAGCGAAGCTGTAGACGCTCATGTCTCCACCGTCAGCGCCTATCCCGGCGTGCGCCAGGCCCTGAAGAAGCAGCAGCGCCGCATCGCCCAAAAGGGCGGCGTCGTGATGGTGGGCCGGGATATCGGCACCGTGGTTTTTCCCGAAGCGCCGCTGAAGGTGTATCTGGACGCCTCGCCCCAGGAACGGGCCCGCCGCCGCTGCGAGGAGCTTCAGGCCCGGGGCGAAGCCGCCGACTACGAGGCCATCCTGGCGGGCGTGCGCCATCGGGACGAGATCGACAGCACCCGGGCCACCGCCCCCCTCAAAATCGCGCCCGACGCCCAGGTCATCCACACCGATCATCTGACCATTGAGCAGGTCGTTGACGCTATCGTGCGTCTGGCCCGAGAACGCATGGCGCACACCGCCCCTTCCACGCTCTCCCGTCAATGAGTCCATCTCCCCGCGACTTCCGATGGGTCGCTTCTCCCGACGCCCCTCATCGTTGGCAGCGTCGTTTTTGGCTCACTGCGCTCTCCATCGTCGAGCGCATATTGTTGAAATCCGACGTGCAGGGCTTTGACAAGCTGCCGCCTGCAGGCCCGGTGATCGTCTACTTCAACCACATCCACTATCTCGATCCTTTCGCTCTCTCCGCCCGATTTTGGCGCAAGCGTTATTTCGTGCCCATCGCCAAGATCGAATTGGAGAACACTTTTTTTGTAGGCCCGGCGCTCAAAGTCAATGGAACCATTTTCATCAAGCGCGGTGAGCCGGACATTCCGGCCCTGCGCGGGGCGCTGGCAGTGCTCAAGGCAGGCTATGTGCTGTTGATCGCCCCGGAAGGCACTCGCTCTCCCACAGGCGCTCTCATCGAGGCGGAGAAAGGTCTGGGCCTGCTGGTCTATCGCACCAACCCGGTGCTGATGCCCGTAGGCGTCTGGGGCGCGCCTGACTTCCCATCCGCCTACAAGCGCCTGCGTCGCCCCGTGGTGCATTACCGATTCGGAGCGCCTTATCGCTTCAATTTTGCCGCCGAAACCACTCGCAAACAGGCCGAATCCATCGTCACAGACTACGCAATGCGTCGCCTTGCCCAATGTTTACCACAAACCATGCGGGGCGTATACGCCGAGCCGCCCCCGCCCCATCCCTTCGTGGAGGAAATCTGATGTTCGAAACACTCGATCTGCATTTTCAGGGCGAACCAGAGATCATCGCCAGCTATGTGTTGCGCGGGCCCCGAGGCGTGGCCCTCATCGAAACCGGCCCCGGCTCCACTTCGGACAATCTGCTCAGAGGCCTGATGAGGCTGGGCATCGCCAAGGAAGAGGTCACCGACATCCTTCTCACCCACATTCATCTGGATCATGCGGGGGCGGCGGGATACATGGCGCAGCTCACCGGCGCCACGGTGCATGTGCATCATGTGGGCGCCCCGCACATGATCGATCCTTCCAAGCTGCTGGCCTCGGCCGGCCGCATCTATGGCGATCAGATGGGCCCGTTGTGGGGCGATTTTCTGCCCGTGCCCGCAGAGCAAATCAACATCCTGCACGATGGCGACGTCATCGACGCCGCCGGCATTCCCGTCAAAGCCATCGACACGCCCGGACACGCCTATCATCACATGGCCTACTGGATGGATGGCATTTGCTTCACAGGCGATGTGGCCGCGGTGCGTCTGCCCGGTTACGATCATATCCGCCTGCCCACGCCGCCGCCCGAGTTCCATCTGGAGTTGTGGAAGGAGAGCGTAGAGAAGCTGCGGGCCATGAAACCCGATGTCATCGTGCCCACGCACTACGGTCCCAAGGAAGATTGTAACGACCACTTCGACAGCGTTATCGCGAAGCTGGATGTGCTCACCGATTATCTGCGCCAGCGAGTATTGGCGGGCGATAGCGCCGAGCAGATGATGGCCGAGCTGCCCGCCTGGCTGGCGGAACAGGCCCGGCGCGAGGGCGTAGCCGAAGAGGGCGTGCACCGATACGAGGTCGTCGTCCCCAGCTACATGAATGTCACGGGCGTGCTACGCTACTTCCGGAAAGTGGAAGGACTGACCATCTGACCCCCTGCGCCGTGAACTTCGCCCCCACTGGACGCCTGTCATGACTTTGCTCCAAGTCCTGTTCCTCCTGCTCACCATCGGCTTCGAGGTGCTGGGAACCGTTTCGCTCAAGCTTTCTCATGGTTTTACGAAGCTGGTTCCCAGTATCCTGGTGGTCATCGGCTATGGACTGTCCTTCTATCTGCTATCCCTGCTGTTGAAACAAAATGTGCCCATCGGCATCATCTACGCCATCTGGTCGGGCCTGGGCACCGTGGCCATTGTTCTCATCGGCGTCTGGCTGTGGGGAGAACATCTCACCATCCCGGCGATTATCGGCATCGCCCTGGTCATCATCGGTGTTGTGCTCATCAATCTGACCACAGAAGGAGCGTATTGAGAAGCCATCGCGGGTCGCCCGCCTCGCTCCCTCACCCCGCCAGCATTGCGATTAGTCGCCAGATTTGGGCGATGAAGAAGGTGACGATGAAGCCCAGCGCCAGGGGCAGCAGCGCGGCCACCGTCGTCCACTTGCGGCTGCCCGTCTCCTTGTAAATGGTGTAGATAGTGGTGCTGCACGGGTTGTGGATGAGACTGAACACCATTAGATTCACCGCGGTCAGCAGAGTCCAGCCGCCCGCCTGGAAGATGCGCATCAGGTCTTCGGTGGAACTCACCTCGAAGATGGTGCGAGAGCCCTCCGCATTGCCGTAAGAAAGGCCCGCCATCAGCACCGTCAGCATCAGCACCGTGGGGATGACGATCTCGTTGGCCGGGATGGCCACCACATAGGCCAGCAGGATGACGCCGTTGAGGCCGATGAGGATGCCGATGGGGTCCAGCCAGGCGACGATATGGTTGGCGATAGGCTGGCCCCCCGCCTGTACATTGGCCAGCAGCCAGATGACCAGGCCCGCGGGCGCGGCGAAGAGGATGGCCCGCCATAGCACGTAGATGGTGCGGTCGATGAGGGAAGTGTAGATGGTCTGCAGGATGCGGGGCGGGCGATAGGGCGGCAGCTCCAGGCTGAAGGTGGACACCTCGCCGCGCAGCATGGTGTGCGAGAGAAAATAAGAGACCAGGAAGGTGAGCAGCACGCCCAGCAGAGCCACGCCCACCACCGCAGCCGCGGAAACGACGCCCGCCAGATAGGCCGGAACCAGCGAGCCGATGAACAGCGACGCAATGAGAATCTGCGTGGGCCAGCGCCCGTTGCACAGCGCGAAGTTATTGGTGATGATGGCGATGAGGCGCTCCCGGGGGCTGTCGATGATGCGGGTGGAGATCACCCCGGCCGCGTTGCAGCCAAACCCCATCATCATGCTCAACGCCTGCTTGCCATGCGCGCCCGATTTGCGGAATAGCCCATCAAGATTGAAAGCCAGCCGGGGCAGATACCCGAAATCTTCCAGCAAGGTGAAGAGGGGGAAGAAAATCGCCATGGGCGGCAGCATCACGCTCACCACCCAGGCCGTGGCCAGATAAGCGCCATCGATGAGGATGCCGCTGAGCCACCAGGGCAGCCCCATGGCGTTGGCCATCGCTTTGAGGAAGGGGTAGATTTTGCCGATGAGCAAATCCGCCAGCAGATCAGAAGGATAATTGGCGCCGGTGATGGTCAGCCAGAAGATGAGGGCGAACAGCCCGATCATGATGGGAAATCCCCAGATTTTGCTGGTGACAATGCGGTCGATGGTGCGATCCAGATCGAAGCGCGGGGTCTCGCCCGGGCGCGTCACGGCCCGCTCGGCGATGCGAGCGGCCTCGGCGTAGATGTCTTCGATGATCTGCTCATGAAAATCTCCGCCGATCTCCCACCGCAACCGGGTGGCCGTTTCCAACAGCTTTTCGATCAACGCTTCGCGTTCGCGCGTCATCGCCGCCTCAGCGGCCGCTATTCCGCCGCCGGCCTCCTCGATCAGGTCTTCCTCGACCGCACCCTTGCTCAAATCCCCCAGCTCGCCGGTTTTCACGGCATCGATGATGCTCTGATCCGCGTCCAGCAGGCGCAGGGCCACCCATTGGGCGTTGGGCAGTCCGGGGAATGCCTGCTCGATGAGAGGCGTCAGTTCGGCCACGGCCCGCCGCACCTGGGGCGAGCGCAGCTTGATGCGGGGCGGCTTGCCAGCGGTGCGGCCATTGGCCACGTCATCGATGGCTTGCAGCAGGTCGGGGATGCCCTCCCCTTGCCGCGCGGCCATGGGCGCCACCGGCGCGCCCAGGTCCCGGGCCAGACGGCGATCATCCACCTGGATGCCCTTGCGCCGGGCCTCGTCCATCAGATTCAGCGCCACCACCACCCGATTGGTGATCTGCAGCACCTGCAGGGTGAGATTGAGATTGCGCTCCAGCCGGGTGGCGTCCACCACGACTACGGTCACATCGGGCTGCCCAAACAGGATGAAATCCCGCGCGATCTCCTCATCCAGGCTGGTGGCCAGCAGCGAGTAGGTTCCGGGCAGATCCACCAGCTTGTAGCGACGCCCGCCATACTCGAAACCGCCCTCGGCCCGGGTCACCGTCTTGCCGGGCCAGTTGCCCGTGTGCTGCTTGAGACCGGTGAGAGCGTTGAACACCGTGCTCTTGCCCGTATTGGGATTTCCCGCCAGGGCCACCACATAATCCCAATCTGTCATGTCCACCCCCAGCTTTTGGAGGTTGGCCAGGTTGTGAACAGGACAG
>WGCR01000340.1 GCA_015493675.1 Anaerolineae bacterium | reverse complement strand
GAGTTGGACTCGGTTCTATCTTGTGTTGATGACATTCACAGCTCTGTTGGTAGACATAAGTTCACATGAAAAAGGGCTCTCCCTCCCTTACCGTCACGGTTTCTCACTCCGGTGCCCGCAGGCAATAGGAGCAGAAACCGTGGCGGATTAGACTTCCAAGGCATCCAAATAGGAGATGTTTTCATGTGGGAACCCGGCGACGGCCAGAGGGCTGAGGCCGGGATGACGGTAATTTCGTTTGCGTTCATACCTCTCTTGGGCGGGCGTGAAGTTGCGATAGACCGCCCAGAGCAACACAGCCCGCTCCAGTCGTTGCTCTGAGCCATGATTGCGACCATGGCTGAGACGTAAGCGGAAATCACGCCAGCGCCACTCCGGCGTCACCCGCTGCAGGCCCTGGTAGTAATCGAGGGAGTAGATCATGATATTGTCAAGATGCAGATTCAAGAAGTGTGCGATCTCAGCGCCAAAGGGGTGGAGGCGCAATGCTGCCACAGCCTGTTCCGCCTGGCGGTAGCTGGTGGCATCGATCGCATGATGAATCATTTTGCCCAATTCTTGACGCATCTCTTGACGTTTGAGCCTGGCCGCCTCTTCCCCGAGGCCCGCACTGGCTTGCTTAGCCGCCTGGGCTATGGGCTTCTTGAGATTGCGCCACAGATGCCAAACACAGCGTTGGTGCTGCACCCAGTATAGGGTGCGCTTCATATAAGAAACCAGCCCCTGGGCCCCATCACTGGTGACGCCGCGCAATTGTTCCGTATTCAGGCCTGCTTGTTCCACACGAGCAAAAAGTTGACGGAAGGAGCGAGCGCTTTCTTCCCCTCTGACGATGACGGGCGGAAAGACAAGACCGGTCACGCTGTCCGTCAGCATCAGCACCACGCGTTTGCCCTCCCCTCGCAGTTTGGCCCACAAGCCATCGACGCCTGCGCTCGTGGTGTCAGCGATGCCCTCTAACTGTCCTGCAACGCTCTCCTGAGCTTTAATCCCTGCTTTGTCCAGCCAGCGGTGCACCGTGCTGGCTGACAAATGACAGCGCTCCGACGCTGACGGCGCTGCCGCCAACGGCAGCCACAACAGATAGCGTTCTTGCTTGCCCAGCCAGGAACGCAGAAACTCAGCCGTGCGCCGTAGCGATGTTCCCCCATGCAGCCAATGATCGATGGCGCTGCGATGCACCTCCCGCGCATACCAACTCCCTCGTTTCAATAGAGGCGATCTTTCTGAATAGGTCACCCCGCACGCTTTGCATTTGTGCCGTTGCACCTTCACCTCCCCTCTCCCATGCAAAAAACCAGGGATTCCGCGTGTAAGTTCCCCAGCGGTTCGTGTCCAGGCTTCCGCATTGGGGACATTTCCGCCAATCCCACAGGGTGCGATGGGCTAACGCTTGGAGTGATTGCAGAAATTGCTTGCTTCGTTCTATAATGTTCATGAGCTCTCCGGCCTTTTGTGTGGCTTTTCACCTTTACATATGGTCGTTGAGCTCTTTTTGTCAAATTTCTCCCCTGGCTTCATTCACCAACACACTTTAGAACCGAAACATGAGTTGCCTTATCCCTCCAAGTCTGCTATATTTGAGATATAATCATGCTCAGCTTATGGAGGATATGTTCATGCTCAACATGACGAATCTGAACGTCCAATATATTACTGACGAAGGTAGCCAGAAAAAGGCAGTCGTCATGCCAATTGAGCGTTTTTATCAACTGCTCGAAGACATCAACGACTTGGCCATCATAGCCGAACGCAAAGAAGAACCCACGATTCCTCACCAGCAAGTACGCGATATTTTAAAATCGGATGGCGTCATATCAGATTGAGTGGAAGCGCTCGGCGTTGAAGGAACTCCGACGGCTGCCCGCGCCTGTTCAACAGCGGATATTTCAAGTGATAGAGGGGCTAACCAAGAACCCATACCCGCATGGCGTGGTAAAACTTACCGGATCAAAGCACTCCTATCGTCTACGAGTAGGAGTTTATCGTGTGGTGTATACAGTTGAATCTTCCCGGCTACTCATCGAGATAGTCAGAATACGACATCGACGAGATGTGTACAGATAGTCAAATAGCGGACAAGGCGGAAGAATAACCTCTGTTTTCGGTCCGGTGCGCTGAAATCTGGCAGGTTTGTGTCACTTCGCGGGCGACGGGCGCGGCTCATGATGTGCAGGAGCGGGCGTTTGCGGCGCCGGGCCGCCGGATGGCGCATCCGGCTGGGGAGCGGGGGTTGCCTGGCGGGCGGAAGAACAACCTGACAGGTTCCTTTGGCCGCGTTTCTCCTGCCCGACCGTCGCTTCCTGCGGTGAGATGACACATGTTTTCAGGCCAATACGCGGAAACCTGTCAGGTGAGCACGGGGGCGACGGTGCGAAATCAACCCGTTGAGCAAGTGCACTACACTTTCCGTTACACTGAAAGCCCGCCACACGCGCCAATTTTTGCAAACGTATGCTCCCCGCTCACTCATAAAACCGGTTGAAGTCAGAAGCCCAACGGATAACCAGCACAATGGCAATGCCCGAGGCCAGCGTTATTTTCACAGGATCTGTCGTGAAGAGGAGCGCCATCAGGGGCAGGAACGCCGAAATAAGCATGACGGTGCGGGCCTGATGCTTCACAAAATAGTTCACGCCAAAATAAACCGCGGCGTAAATGGGGAGGACCAGGGGGAATTGCCACAAGGCCAGTCCGGCGCTGATTCCAATGCCCATGCCTCCGCGAAAGTCGGTGAATACGGGCCAGCAATGTCCGGCCACCGCAGCCACGCCCGCCAACGGAACCACCCAGGGGCTGGGAAAAATCAATTGCACCAGCCACACCGCAAAAACACCCTTGCCCAGGTCCAGCAAACCGGTGAGCGCTCCGGCAATGGGATTGATATTGCGGAAGACATTGGTGGCGCCGGTGTGGCCGGAACCGCTGGCACGCGGGTCAGGTCCGCCAAACATGCGTGAAAAAATCACGCCCGAAGGGATGGAGCCGATCAAATAACCGGCTATCAGGGCGAACAGCACGCCCCAGATGGACAATTCAAGGAAATCGAACATCTCAGACAACCACCCGCAATCGTCCGGGAATAGTAGTAATCTTGATACAGTGCAGATTTTCAGCAACGGTCTCGCCATCCGCCTGACAGGGCAGGGGGAAATCACTTTCCAGCGTCACCGATTTCGCTCGATCCATGATAATTTTGGGATGATCGGTATGTTTCCCCTTCATCAACTGCGGAATCAGCGGCCCGACCTCCCGACGGGTAATATCACGGGCGATGCACAGGTCCATGGCGCCATCATCGTAGCGGGCCTGAGGAGCAGCCAGAAAACCACCGCCCAGCCGGGGACCATTGGCGATAAAGGTGATGAAGGCCGGAGTGTCCAGCTTCCGATCATCCAGTTTCAGATGCACGGGGGGCTTCTCGAAATAAATCCACAAGGTCTTGAGCACCGCAGCCATGTAAATGGCAAAGCCGCGCAGACGCTTGATCTTATGAGCTTCGATATTCACTCGGGCGTCGAAGCCGCAGCCCAACATATTGACAAAATAACGATCCGGCGCATTATCGAACTCAGCCCAGGCCACATCGATAATCCGGGTATGCCCCCGTTTCAGACGATCCAGGGCCTCGCCCACGCCATCGCGAATCCCCATGCCCCAGGCAAAATCATTGCCGCTGCCCATGGG
>WGCR01000339.1 GCA_015493675.1 Anaerolineae bacterium | reverse complement strand
TGGTAGAAGCCATCCGCCGCACCCTGGACGTGGAGCTGGCCGTCAATCCCCGCGCGTCCATCTTCGGCGAGGACGTGGGCCGCAAGGGCGGGGTGCACACCGCCACCCTGGGCCTGCAAGCCAAATATGGCGAAGGCCGCGTCTTCGACACCAGCCTGTCGGAAGAAGGCATCATGGGCCGGGCCGTGGGCATGATCCTGGCCGGGCTCACGCCTCTTCCCGAAATCCAGTACCGCAAATACGCGGACCCCGCCACCGAGCAGATTCACAACTGCGGCACGGTGCGCTGGCGCACAGCCAACCACTTTGGCGCGCCGGTGGTGGTGCGCATGTCGGGCGGCTACCGCAAGATCGGCGACCCCTGGCACAGCGTCACCAACGAGATCATGTACGCCCACGCCATCGGCTGGAAGGTGGCCGTGCCCTCCAACGCCGAGGATACGGTGGGCTTGCTGCGCACCGCGCTGCGGGGCGATGATCCCGTCATCTTCTTCGAGCACCGGGCCATGTACGATGCGTCATGGGCGCGGCGGCCCTACCCCGGCGACGCCTTCATGCTGCCCTTTGGCCAGGCCAACATCATCCGCCCGGGCGACGACCTCACCGTGGTCACCTGGGGGGCGATGGTGGAGCGCTGCGAGCAGGCCGCGGAAGAGCTGGGCGAAAGCATCGAGATCATCGATCTGCGCACTCTGCAACCGTGGGACAAAGCGGGCGTGCTGGATTCGGTGCGCAAGACCGGCAAATGCCTGATCGTGCACGAAGACATCGGCTTTGGCGGCTTTGGTGCGGAGATCGCCGCGGCCATTGCGGACGAAGCCTTCGAATATCTCGACGGCCCGGTGATGCGCGTGGCCTCGCCCCAGGTGATGACGCCCTACAGCCAGACCCTGATGGCGGGCGTCGTGCCCACCGTGGCCCGCATCCGGGCGGGCATGGAAAAATTGCTGGCCTATTGACCCTTGATCTCACGCAAAGCCGCCAAGGCGCTAAGCTTGAAAAGCTGGATGCGCCGTGGCGAAGTTGTAACAGCGTAAGCACCCACCATGAAAAACATCAACAAACAAAACGAATCACACCCCTCGCAAACGAAGCCCAAGCCCATTGCGGATGCTCGCGACAGGCAGTTGGACTGGATGAAAACAGGCTTCGATATGGGAACGCAAGGAAAGCGAACCTGGACGCGAGAGGAGTTGCATGAGCGTTGATAAAAATTCTGATTTGACGTATCAAACATGCGCCCAGCCGGAATTACGTTCCGGCGGGTTTGCCGATTAGACTGCCGCTTGCTTCTAACCGATTCCGGCGGATCGCATATCCGCCTCGGCGCAATCATTTTCTTCCATCCGCCCAAATCAGGTTCTCCCACTTTTTCTACATCCCATCTCCTTTCTGCATCCCGCCTTTCCTCCTTTGCGCCTTAGCGTCTTTGCGTGAGATCAGAATCCATACCAAATGCCAACCATGTTCGAATTTCACGTCGCCCGCGAGGCCCGAGACCGATACCAGTTCGATGAAAGCCTGTTCGCCACTGACGGCCGCGTGGTCATCGGCGATTATCAGGCCGCGCAACGCTTCGCCCACCGCATGAACGTGGTGCGAGAGGCGGACAAGCATCCCGAGCGAGCCGCGCGCGCCTCCGACATCTACGCCATGGGCCTGCTGGACGAGATGATGCATCTGATGGCGGCCCGCTACCGCCAGCAGGTGGAGCCGGGCCTGTTCGCCCGCGCCCTGGCCCGCTTGCAGGAGCAGGTGGGCGCGGACGCACTGGAGGCCACGCTGCGGGCCTTTCTGCAGCGCTTCCCGCCCCTGGCCGTTTACCGCGGCGAGATGACCGTTGAGCAGTGGCTGGCCGGGAGCAGCAACGGCCTGTCGCATCGGGAGATGGCGCTGGAGGAAATGGTGATGCTGTGGATCGCCAACCAGAATCCGGCGCTGGAAAACTATCGCGAGCTGTTCGATGACGCCCCCCTGGCCCGCACCACGGCCTACGCCCCGGCCATCCAGGGCTTGCGGGGCTTTTTCGATGAGCAGCCGGGCTTTGCAGGCGCGGGCAAGAGCCTCATCGATGTACTGATGGAGCCCATCCTGGCCTCCCCCGACTCGCTGGCGGGCCAACTGCGCTACATCCGCGGGAAATGGGCGCCCTGGCTGGGCGATCTGGTGATGAAACTGCTCACGGGCCTGGATTTCATCGAAGAAGAGACCCGGGCCCGTTTTGGCGGCGGCCCGCCCGGGCCCACGCCCCCGCCCGATCTCAGTTGGCTGGATGCGGAGATCGAAAACTACACCCCCGACACCGACTGGATGCCGCGCGTGGTGCTGCTGGCCAAAAACACCTTCGTGTGGCTGTTCCAGCTTTCCCGCCAGTATGGCCGCCCCATCGTCTCCCTGGACCAGGTTCCAGACGAGGAGCTGGACGCAATGGCCGCTCGCGGGATTACGGGCCTGTGGCTCATCGGCCTGTGGCGACGCAGCCGCGCATCCCGGCGCATCAAGCAGATGATGGGCAACCCCGAAGCCGTGGCCTCGGCCTACGCGGTGGATGACTACGTCATCGCCGAGGAGTTGGGGGGCGAGGCAGCGATGGAGAATCTGCGGCAGCGGGCGTGGCAGCGGGGCATCCGCCTCGCCTCCGACATGGTGCCCAACCACATGGCCATCGATTCCCGCTGGGTCATCGAACACCCCGACCGCTTTCTGGCTCTGGATTACAGCCCCTTTCCCAACTACACCTTCGACGGGCCCGATCTCAGCGATGATCCCCGCGTGGGCGTCTTTTTGGAGGATCACTACTACGATCACAGCGACGCGGCCGTGGTGTTCAAGCGGCTGGATCGCCACACCGGCGACGTCCGCTACATCTATCATGGCAATGATGGCACCACCATGCCCTGGAACGACACCGCCCAGCTCGATTATCTCAACCCCGAGACCCGAGAGGCGGTGATCCAGACCATCCTGCACGTGGCCCGCCAGTTCCCCATCATCCGCTTCGACGCGGCCATGACCCTGGCCAAGCGGCACATCCAGCGGCTGTGGTGGCCCGAACCGGGCCAGGGCGGGGCCATCCCCTCCCGGGCGGCCTTCGCCATGACCAAAGCCGAGTTCGACAAGCTGATGCCCAAAGAATTCTGGCGGGAGGTGGTGGATCGCATCGCCGAGGAGGCGCCCGACACCCTGCTGCTGGCCGAGGCCTTCTGGCTGATGGAGGGCTACTTTGTGCGCACCCTGGGCATGCACCGGGTGTACAACAGCGCGTTCATGCACATGATGCGGGATGAGGACAACGACAAATATCGGGGGCAGATTCGCGAAACCCTGGCTTTTGATCCCGAAATCCTCAAACGCTACGTCAATTTTATGACCAATCCCGATGAAGAGCCGGCCGTGGAGCAGTTCGGCAAGGGGGACAAGTATTTCGGCGTGTTTACGGTGATGGCCACCGTGCCCGGCCTGCCCATGATCGGCCACGGCCAGTTCGAGGGCTACGCCGAGAAGTACGGCATGGAATACCGCCGCTCCTATCGGGACGAGACGCCCGACGCGGCCCTGATGCAGCGTCATGCCCGGGAAATCACCCCCCTGCTCAAACGCCGCTATCTCTTCGCGGATGTGGCCAACTTCCGGCTGTACGATTTCGAGACCGCGGATAGGGTAAATGAGGATGTGCTGGCGTATTCCAATCGCGTGGGCGACCAGCGGGCGTTGGTGCTCTACTACAACAAATTCGCAGACGCCCGCGGCCATCTCCGCATCTCAGCGCCCTTCAAGGGCCCGGACAAAGCCCTGCGTCAGGAATCTTTTGGCCAGGGGTTGGCCCTGCCCGATGCGCCCGCGGCCTTCGTCATCTTCCGCGAGCTGGTCTCGGGCCTGGAGTACATCCACAACTCGGCCCAACTGGCGCGGGAGGGCTTCTACGCGGAGCTGGGCGCGTATCAGCGGCGGGTGTATCTGGACTGGCGCATCGTGTACGACAGTGACGGGCGCTACGCCCAGGCAGCGGCGGAGCTGAACGGACGCGGCGTTCCCAGCATCGATCTCTATCTCAAACAGCAGTCCCTGCGCTCGCTGCACGGGGCCTTCCGGGCCATCTTCAACGGCGAAACCCTGCGCGATCTGCTGGCCCGCCGCTCGGATCAGCCCGCGCCCCGGGATGAAGCCGCCTGGGATCAGGAGATGGAGGCGAAGCTGCTGGCCTTCCTGGAACAGGCCCGGGCCTTCGCCCGGCCGGAAGATGAAGATGACGACCTCGACGTGGACATCCTGCGACGGCGGTTGGAAGTGATCAGTAATCAGTATTCAGTAAACAGTAAATCAGTAAACAGTAAGGCAGTAAGCAGTAAACAGGATGCAGTTGGCAGTGAGCAGTCGGTTGGGGAGAGCAAGCAAAATTCCCAATCCAAGATCCGAAATCCCAAATCCGAAATCCCAAATCTCAAACTCCTCGCCTCGCAGATTTTGGTCGAATTGCGGGCCGCGCTGCGCCTGCCCCACATCGCCCAGCGCTTCCCCTGGCCCCGCTCCAAAAAATACCGGAACGCGGTGCGGTATCTGCTGGAAGGCTTGCAGGATGAGGATGATGCGGCCTGGCTGTCGCTCATCGGCTACGCATTGCTGCACCGCCTGGACGAAGTTGCCCCGGAGGACGCTCCTGCGGCGCGGGTTTTGTATCACGACTGGATGCTCGAGGGCGAATTCAGCGCCGCCTTGCAGGAGCTGGGGCTTTCCGGCTTCCGCGCCGGGCAGATCGCCACGCTGACGGGCGCGCTCATCGGCTGGCGGGACTGGCATCTGGACGAAAGCATCATGGCCCGGCCCTACTCGGCCCGCCCCGGGTGGCTGCTGGAAAGCCTGCTGGCCGACGAGGACGTGCGACAATTCCTGGGCGTCAATCGTTATCAGGGCGTGGAATGGTACAATCAGGAAGCCATGGACGCGCTGCTGCACGGCCTGTTCGCCATCGCCGCTCTGGAGCTGGTGACCGAGCCCGAGACCGAGCGGGAAGTGGCCCGGGCGCTGGTGCAATGCTACGATGTCATCCGCATCCTCACCGCGGGCCATGCGCTTTCCGGCAATCGACTGGACAAATTGCGGGCGTTGGTGTAACTTCAAATGGGCCTGGAACGCTCTTCATCTCTAAAATGGCGGTTCAACTGGATTCTATGGGGTCCCAGACCTCCCGTGGTCAAAGAGCAGTCAATCCCATGAAATCCAAAAGAACCAAAATGATAAGCTACTGGGCTTCCTCCCGGCCCCAGGAAAAGAATCCTGACAATCGCAAATACTGTTGGTCATTATTTCAATACTATTCGACAACTCGCTAAAAGGATCGCCTACCATGTCTAGAATTCGATATCTCTTTTTCCTTCTGCTTTTGATAGCGCTTCTGGCGGCCTGTGGCGGCAAAACTACACCGTCTCCTACGCCC
>WGCR01000338.1 GCA_015493675.1 Anaerolineae bacterium | reverse complement strand
CCATCGAGATTACATCCCTGGCCGATGTCACTATCCATGATGATGTGGGCCCGCTGCTGGCGCAATCACTGCGGCTAAACCGGCGGCTCCAGGCCCTGAATGTGCAACGCCCCAAGCAGACCTTGCGGGCCACCGTGCTGGGCGCAGCCAGTCAGACTGTCACCCTCAGCGGCAGCACCATTTGGGCCGAAAAGGTTATCCTGCCGCTGCGCAATCTGCCGGTGATCCGTCCCCATCTCGATCACGATCATCTCACCCCCGAGGCCATCGCTGACGACATTCGCTACGCGGTGCAACGCTGGGACATCGATCCCCAGTTGCAAGCCATCGCTCTGGCGCTGGATTTGCCCGAGTCCATGGACTTTGACATTTTGCAGACGTTGGCCCAAGGCGTCGTGCGCTATGCTTCCAACCAACTCACGCCCACCCGCCCCTTGACGCTCATTGTCGAGCGGGATTACGCGCAGGCTCTGGGACAGACCATCAAAGCCATGCGTCCTGATGCACCGCTGGTCGTCATCGATCAGGTCGGGCTGGGCGAGGGCGACTTCATTGACATTGGCGAGCCCATGCTGGATGGCCGGGTGGTGCCGCTGTCGGTGAAAACATTGATTTTTTACGAGTAATTCAAAAACCCGCTCCCAATGCGAGGGGCCTATGTTATTACGCACCAAGCTTTTCGGAAAGACGTACGAGTTTGGCAGCATCAAGGAATTGCTGGCCAAAGCGAACGAAGAGAAGTCGGGAGACAGGCAGGCGGGTATCGCCGCGGAGAGCGTTACCGAGCGCGTGGCGGCAAAATTTGTGCTGGCGGAGTTGCCTCTGTGGGCGCTGTACGAAAATCCGGCTGTGCCCTATGAGGAGGATGAGGTGACCAGGGTCATCCATGATCAGGTCAATATGACCATCTATAACGAGATCAAGGATTGGACCGTGGGCGAGTTGCGGGAATGGATCATGAAAGACACCACCACGCCCCAGATGATTCGGCGGGCAAGTAATGGTTTTACCGCCGAGATGGTGGCTGCTGTGACCAAACTCATGTCCAACATGGACCTCATCTACGGCGCCAGCAAGGTGCGCGTTACAGCTCATTGCGCCAATACCATTGGCTTGCCCGGGACGCTGGCTTCCCGGAATCAACCTAATCATCCCACCGATTCGGTGGAAGGCATTCGCGCCACCATCTACGAGGGCCTGAGCTATGGTTCGGGCGATAGCGTTATCGGCATCAATCCGGTGGATGACTCGCTGGGCAGCGTCATGCGCCTGCTGGATATGACCTACGATGTCATCCAGAAGTGGGAAATCCCCACCCAGAACTGTCTGCTGGCCCATGTGACGACGCAGATGGACGCCATGAAGCGGGGCGCCCCCGTGGGCATGGTGTTCCAGAGTCTGGCCGGTTCCCAGAAGGGCAATGAATCCTTCGGGGTGGATGTAGGCATGTTGGATGAGGCTTACGAGATGGCCAAGAAGTACGCGTGGACGGCCGGCCCGAACTACATGTATTTCGAGACCGGGCAGGGCTCCGAGCTCTCAGCCGACGCGCATCATGGCGCGGATCAGTTGGTGATGGAGGCCCGCTGCTACGGCCTGGCCAAGCGCTATCACCCCTTCCAGGTGAACACCGTGGTGGGCTTCATCGGGCCGGAATACCTGTACGATTCGGTGCAGATCACCCGGGCAGGGCTGGAAGATCACTTTATGGGCAAGCTCTACGGCATCCCCATGGGCGTGGACGCCTGCTACACCAATCACGCCAAGGCCACTCAGAACGATATCGAAAATCTGGCCGTGCTGCTGACGTCGGCCGGATGCAATTATTTCATGGGCGTGCCGCTGGGTGATGATGTGATGCTCAGCTACCAGTGCACCAGCTTCCACGACGCGGCCAGCTTGCGGCAGTTGTTGGGGCTGCGCCCGCTGCCCGAGTTCGAGGCGTGGATGGAGAATCTGGGCCTGATGAAGGACGGTAAGCTCACTGAGAAAGCTGGCGACGCATCTTTCTTCCTGCAGAAATAAAAGGAGGCAAAAACATGGATCAGAATCAAATCGAAGCTGTCGTCCAGGCTGTTTTGGCCGAACTGAAGAAGAAAGATGTGCAGGCTGCGACTGCCTCCGCACCTGCGTCGGCAAAGTCTGGCGTTCCCGCCGCAGGCGCCAAAACCAACGCCCTCATTATCGATCTGCCCGATCCCACCACGCCTGAAGTCCGCAATGCCGTTGGCGTCGAGCATCCTATGGATCCCGAAGGCTTGCTCAATCTCAAATCCACCACGCCCGCCCGCATTGGCTCCGGCCGGGCCGGGCCTCGACCCCGCACCCGCTCATGGCTGTTGTTCCAGGCCGACCACGGCGTTACGCAAGATGCGATTTACGGCGAGGTGAAACAGGAGGTTCTGGATCAGTTCGGGCTGTTCACCGTGCAAACGCAGGTGGCGGACAAGGCGGAATATCTGCTGCGGCCTGATCTGGGGCGTCTGCTCACGCCCGAGGCCAAGATGCTCATCGAACAGAAATGCGTCAAGAAGCCTCAAGTGCAGATCGTGGTGGGCGACGGCCTCAGCGCCGCGGCCATTAACAACAATCTGCCCCAGATATTCCCCGTGATCAAGCAGGGACTGGAGGCTTCCGGCATCAGCATGGGCACGCCCTTCTTCATTAAATTCGCCCGCGTCGGCGTCATCAACGACGTCAACACCGTCATCGGCGCCGATGTGGTTGTGATCCTCATCGGCGAGCGCCCGGGCTTGGGCGTGGCTGATGCTCTCAGCGCTTACATGGGCTGGCGGCCTGGTCCCGGCAAAACCGACGCCCAGCGCGACGTCATTTGCATGATCACCAACAACGGCGGTCTGAATCCACTGGAGGCGGGCGCATTCGTTGTCGAATTGATCAAGAAAATCCTGAAAAACCAGGCCAGCGGCGTGGAATTGAAGCTGAAGAGCTCTGAGGAAATCACTGAGCACCCGCCGTCTGACGTTTTATAGAGAGATTTGGAGATTGCGAGATTAAGAGATTGCCCGCTCCCCAATTTTCTAATCTCCAAAACGCTAATCTCCTTCCAACTCATGTGTGGCCGCCCGCGAGGCGTCTGCAAAAGGAGACCCTATCTCATGGCAATACTCGATCCTATCAAACCAACCATTTTGGCCGCCCGACTCATCCCCAATGTGCATCCCGATTTTGCGGAGAAGCTGGGATTGAAGCCGCATCAGCGCAGCCTGGCCCTTCTCACCTGCGATATCGACGATTCGCTCTATGTATCCTTGGATGAGGCCACCAAAAAAGCGGATGTTGAGGTGGTCTACGCCCACAGCTTCTATGCTGGCGCAGCACATGCTTCTGGCCCGCTTTCGGGCGAGATTATCGGCATCCTGGCCGGACCCAATCCGGCGGAAGCGCGGGCCGGACTGGATGCGGCCATCGCTTACGCCCAGGAGAAAGCCTGGTTTTACGCTGCGGACGAGGCGGGCGAGCTAGCCTTCTTCGCCCATACGCTCTCCCGCACAGGCAGTTATCTTAGCAAAGAGGCGGGCGTGGCCGAAGGAACGCCCCTGGCTTATCTCATCGCACCGCCTATCGAAGCCACCTTTGCCATCGACGCGGCGCTCAAAGCCGCAGATGTGACCATGCAGGTGTGGTGGGCGCCGCCTTCCGAGACCAACTTCTCGGGCGCGCTGCTCTCTGGCTCGCAGAGCGCCTGCCGGGCCGCCTGCGCCGCATTCCAGGATGCGGTGCTCGATGTCGCCCGCGCTCCGCATAAGTTCACGTAATCCCAATCCCCTATTCATTCATGCCGGACGAACCCTATGATAGATAATTATGATACCGATTTGAGATCGATGCAGGAGGCCCGTCGCTTGGCCATCGCCGCCCGCGAGGCCCAGCGTGAGTTCGCACACGCCTCGCAAGATACAGTGGATCGTATCGTCGAGGCCATGGCCGAAGCCGCTTTCGCTGCAGCCGAACATCTGGGAAGGCTGGCCCATGATGAAACAGGCTTTGGCGTGCCCCTGCACAAGAAGATCAAAAATGAGTTTGCCAGCCGCAAGGTGTGGGAATCAATCAAGGATGTCCGCACCGTCGGCATCCTCGATTTCGATGAGAAAAACAAGGTGATGGAGATCGCCTGGCCTGTGGGCGTCATCGCCGGACTCATCCCCTCCACCAACCCCACTTCCACAGCCATCTTCAAGATTCTGATTGCCGTCAAGGCCCGGAACGCCATCATTATCGCCCCCCACCCATCGGCCCGGGATTGCACCTATGAAACCATGCGCATCATGGCCGAGGCGGGCGAAGCTGTGGGGATGCCGCATGGCCTGGTTAGCAGCCTCAGCATCATCACCCTGCCCGGCACCCAGGAATTGATGCGCCATTGGGCTGTGGATATGATCCTGGCCACCGGCGGCACGGGTATGGTCAAAGCCGCTCACAGCATCGGCAAACCCGCCATTGGCGTGGGACCGGGCAACGCCCCCGTCTGGGTGGATCGCAGTGCGGATGTGAAGAAAGCCGCCTGGGATATCGTCAACAGCAAGGCTTTTGATTGCTCTGTCATTTGCGCCACCGAACAATCTGTTATCGCTGATAAGCCCATCGCAGCCGAGCTAAAAGCGGAGATGGAGAAAAACGGCGCTTACTGGGTGGACGAAACCCAGAAAAAGGCGCTGGAGCGGACGCTCTTCAAGCCCAATGGCATGATCGACGCCCGCAGCGTGGGGAAAACGCCCCAGCAGCTAGCCAAGCTGGCCGGGATTCAGGCGCCGCCCTGGGCGCGCATTTTGGTCGCTCCCCTCGATGGCGTCGGACCCGAGCATCCACTCAGCCGCGAAAAGTTAACTACAGTTCTGGGATTTTTTGTGGAAGATGGCTGGCATGCCGGCTGCGAGCGTTCCATCCAGCTCATCAAATTCGGCGGCAAGGGCCATTCCATGGTCGTTCACGCCCGGGATGAGGAGGTGATCCGCGCTTTTGGTCTGGAGAAGCCGGTCTTTCGCATCTCTGTCAACACCTGGGGCACCATGGGGGCCATCGGCGGCACCACCGGCCTGACGCCTTCTATGACGCTGGCCCCGGGCGGTCTCGGCGGCGCAGTCATTGCCGACAACATCAGCGTGCAGCATGTGCTGAATATCAAGCGCCTGGCCTATGAGATCACGCCGCCGCCCCGCGACGCCACCGCCCTGGCTCCGGGCGTGCAGCCCCGCGGCGAAGCGGGCGCACCACCCACCACCCTGGGCTTCGATCAGGATGACCAACTGGAATCCATCGTCCGCCGCGTCCTCAAAGAATTGGGGCGCTCATAACAGCCCGGCAGCAGGTATTTATTTCAGATGACGAAGCAATTCATCTTTATCCAGATGTAGATGATTGGCTACGTCCTGCAAAATGCGATTCAAAGTCCCAATGCGCAATAGTTTATGCCTTGGAACCGTGATGTGATGTTCTCCGAACGCCCCCTGGCAAGTCAGGCGCACATGGCTGCCGCTTTGCCGGGTGGGATGATAGCCCACTTTGCCCAATCGTTTGATCAGGTCATCCCCACTCCAATCTCTCGGAATCCTCATGCCGCTGCCAAAATCTCTTCATGCACGAAGTGGAGTCGGATGATTTGCGGACGTTTGCCTTCATCAAAGTGGCAATTCACGGCGTCTTTAATCATCAGGCGCAACTCATCCAGCGTATCCGCTTCTGTGTAGATACTGTGTCCCAGGGCCTGCGCTTCGTAGCCGCCCTCGGGCGATTGGTAAACCAGAAAGATGATTTCGTTATTCATAAGCATCATTTTGAGAGAAAGTATGACGATAACACCTGCATTTTAACACGAACCCGATCTTTCTTTCAATCACACACTGCTCACTGCTCACTGTTCATAACTTACTGACTACCGCCTCACATGTCTCAATGTAAAGCCATCACCAAAAGCAGCAAGCGTTGTCGCAACAAGGCGCTTCCCGGATCAGAGTATTGCCGGATTCATGCCTCTCTGGCCGCGGCCGCGCCTGCAACAGAAAAACCCTCCTCGGTCGCACCTGAGACTGAGTCCCCAACCACTTCTTCTCCCGGGCCTGCAAAGGCGGTTCAACCGCCCGCAAGCCCTCCTCACACTCTTCATAAGGAAAAGAAAATGACAGACATCAATTTGATTGCACTGGGAATGGTCGAGACCAAAGGTCTGGTCGGCGCTATCGAAGCGGCCGACGCGATGGTCAAAGCGGCGAATGTCAAGCTCATCGGCAAAGAAAAGATCGGCGCAGGTTTTGTCACTGTGATGGTGCGCGGCGATGTGGGCGCTGTCAAGGCCGCCACCGATGCTGGCGCCGCCGCAGCCCAGCGCGTGGGCGAACTGGTCAGCGTGCATGTCATCCCCCGCCCTCATGGCGATGTGGAATTCATCCTGCCCCAGTTGGAAGACTGATCTGCGCGTTTCCCGGTCGGATTCGTAATCCGGCGCGGCTCACCTGAATTCGGCGGATCGCGAATCCGTCTCAGGAGCACCTTTTCAGGACGCGTCCCATGAAAAAAGAGCTGTACACCGCCGAGATCATTGAAAAACTGGTCCATGAAGATGGCCAAACCACGCTGGTGTTGGGCAAAGGCGATATCGTCACGCCTCTGGCCCGGGATCGAGCGCGCGAGCTGGGCCTGACGCTGGTTTATCCCCAACAGGATGATCCCACCCTGCCGGCGTGGAGCGCCGCGTCTCAGCGCTCTCCTGCCCCCGCGTCCGCTCTCCCCGAATCGACCCCGGTGGAAGAGGGGCTGGAAGCCCGCGTGCGGCAGGCCGTCGCCCATGCGCTGGGACAGAGCGCTCCGCCCGCCTCTGCTGCTGCGGCGACGGACTCTGCGCCGCGAGTGTTGCATGTGGATGGCCGTCAGGTGGCGATGGGGCCATTCCCCTTCAACATCCGGCGGCCCGAAATGGACGTGCGCCTGGCCGACGTCATCACCGCAGAGGATAACTCCCCTATGGCAGCCGGTTTCATGACGCTGCACAAGGGGCAGTTTCCCTGGACATTGACCTATGATGAGATCGAGTATGTCATCGAGGGCGAGTTGCATATCATCACCAATGACGGCGTCACCGTGGGCCTGCCCGGGGATGTCATCTTCATCCCCAAGGGCAGCAAAATCCAGTTCGCAACGCCCTCCTGGGCCAAATTCCTCTATGTCACCTATCCTGCCGAGTGGGCGGGATAGGCCTGGCTGGACGATCGTCGCCTTTTCTCCATCGTAAGCCATGCCTATTATCACCGAAGCTGAACTGCGAGACCGCATCCGCCGCCCAAAGCGGGGGATGAAGGTGGCCGTGCCGCCCGGCGCGCGGTTTTCCCCTTCTGCCCGGGATTTTATCGGACAGTGGGGGCTGGAGATCGTGGAGGAGCAAGCGACGCCGCCTTCCCCGCCGCCTGAGACGCCCCCGGCGCGTCAGTCTGCCCCGGCATGGGATAAGCCTAGCTCTTTTCCTGTGCGGCCTGTCAAGCGGCCAGACCCCAAGCCAGAGCATATGACGCAACTGGATGCAGAGCATTTCGCGCCGAAGAACATCCCCCGCATCCGTTTTCGCGGCAAGATGGATTCGGTGCAGGGCCTGACGCAGTTGGTGGCGGCCCGGGCCCGAGCCTGGCAACTGCCGGAGCTGGCCCGGCATCTGGACACACTGGCTGCTTATTGCCGCGAGATCGTCAGCGCCGAGTACAATGATCGCACCGTAGCTGCTATCGAGGTGGCGGGCCTGGATGAAGCCGCCCTGCGAGAGGCCACACACCATCCCCGAAAAGCCTTGGGCATCCCACATCTTACACCCGGCCCGGATGATCATGAGATATTGCACTGGCTGAATTATCTGCGGGCGCAGGTGCGAGAGGCCGAACTGGATGCACTGGACGCCTTCGCTCCGCCCCCTGCTTATGAGCCTTCCCGCCCTGATCTGATCCGGGCGCTGAATCGTCTCAGCAGCGCCGTATATTATCTGGAGCTTTTGTTCCAGGCGGGCAAGTTGAGCTGGCAAGTGCATCTATGAAAAAGCTGTACACCGCCGCCGATATCGAAAAGATCGTCAGCAGCGGACAGGCAGCCCTGGTTTTGAATGCCGGAGACATCCTCACGCCTCTGGCCCGAGACCGGGCTCGCGAACTTGGCCTGGCAATGCGCCGGGGGCATGAGACGACGCCCGCAGCGCCGCCGTCCCGCCCGCCCATGGCGGCTCCGGGCCTGGCCGCCGACGCTCTGGCCGCCTTCATTGGTCTGCTGCATCACGTTCGGGACGAGACCGCTGATGTTCCCCATCTGAACCGCTGTTTCGCCGATTTGCTGCAAGCCGTCGAGCAAGGTGACGTCTTGCAGCCATCCGCCCGGCCCGAGCCCGTCCGTCTGCCTCCGGATCGTCGCCAGGCGCTGGTCGCCCAGATCCAGAAACTGGATGCCCTGGCCCGCTATCTCTTCGGGCCTGAATCCTCCCGACGGCGCTACGACATCCTCTGGGCGCTGGCAACAGCGCAACGATTAACAATGAGCAACTAACGGCTAAAAACTAACAATGAACTCCCAAACCAGTTATGCCCACCCTTGACGCCACGCTGAAAGCCGCTGATGCGGCCATGAAACGCCGCAAAGTCGCCTCTTTTCGGGGGCCGCTGCATGTGGGCGTAGACCTGGGCACGGCTTACACCGTGGTCATGGCGCTTGACAATCGTATGAAGCCCGTGGCGGGCGCTTATCAGTTTGCCCAAGTCGTTCGCGATGGCGTTGTCGTCGATTTTATGGGCGCTATCGAGCTGCTGAAAACGCTCAAGGCCCGGGTGGAAGCGAAGCTTGGCGTCGAAATCGCGTCCGCGGCCAGCGCATATCCCCCCGGCGTGCCCCTGGCCGAAGTGCAAGCCGTGCGCTACGTGCTGGAAGGCGCAGGCATCGACTGTCAGCGGCTTATCGACGAACCCACCGCAGCCAACGCCCTGCTGGGCGTGCAGAATGGCGCTGTGGTGGATGTCGGTGGCGGCAGCACCGGCATCGCTGTCATCGAAAACGGTCAGGTGGTTTACACCGCAGACGAGCCTACCGGCGGCACGCATTTCACCCTGGTCATTGCTGGCGCCAAAGGCCTCTCATTCGAGGAGGCAGAGGCGCTGAAGCTGGATACTGTGGCCCAGCGGAGCCTTTTTCCCCACATCCGTCCGGTGATGGAGAAAGTGGCCAGCATCATTCAGCGGCATCTGGCTGACCGCCAGGTGCAGAACGTTACGCTGGTGGGCGGCGCGGCGGCGTTTCCCGGTTTTGCCGATGTCGTGGCGGATGTCACCGGCATTTCTACCATCGTCCCCTCTCGTCCCCTTTTTGTCACCCCCATCGGCATCGCCATGCTGCATGAAGGATGATCCTCTCTCACGCTTTTGATTCCTCACAAAACCCTATGTCCGAAAAATTCCAACTCCGAACCTATTGCTATCTCGACCGTATGCAGCCTCAGTATGCGGCGTTCATCGGCACCATCACCCAGGGCGATCTGCCCGTGGAGGGCATGGCTGCGCTCTATATCGAAATGGCCCCGGGCAACTGGGTCTTTCGCATGGTGGATGTGGCGGTAAAGGCCACCAACGCCCGGCCCGGCGCCCAGATTATCGAGCGGGAATTCGGCATGTTCGAAGTGCATTCCTTCTCTCAATCCGATGTATTACAGGCCGGCGCCATCGTTCTCGACCGACTGGGATTGAAAATCGAACAGCGGGTGAAGCCCAAAATCGCCTCTATTCAGGTGATTACCAATGTCGATCCCTATCAGGCGCAGCTCCTGAACCGCACCATCCGCGGTATGATGCTGGTGCCGGGCCAGACGTTGCTGGTGATGGAGCTGGCTCCCGCCGCCTACATCAATCTGGCCGCCAACGAGGCTGAGAAGGCCGCCCCCATCAGTCTGATGCACGTCAGCGGCGTCGGGCGTTTCGGGCGCATGTGGATGGCCGGAACCGAAGCTGATATTATTGC
>WGCR01000337.1 GCA_015493675.1 Anaerolineae bacterium | reverse complement strand
TTTTTCAGCAGGGCCAGCGTGCGATAAAGTCCGTTGAGTCGGGCCTGGGCCGCTTTCAGCTCCGCTTCGGCCGCGGCTTTCTGTTCTTCCAGGATGCGCACCCGGTATTTCCCCTGCATCGAGCCATCGGTCCTGGCTTCCTCGATGAGGGTCTGACTCTGGTCCGCGCTCGCCTGCGCCGCCTCCGCCTGGGCCCGGGCCACGGGAATCAGCGCCGCGGTCTGGTCGATCTGGGTCTGGATGGCCTGGGGATTTTCGCGTATGGCCCGGGCCTGCTCCAGCGTGCGCCGGGCGTTTTCGACGTCGGTGCGGGCCGCGCTCACAGCTTCATCGGCCAGGGCTTTCACGGTCTCGTTGGGAGGAGCCGCCGCGGCATCGCGAGCGGCTTTTGCTGCGGCCACGGCTTCTTCCGCCGCGGCAATCT
This sequence comes from Anaerolineae bacterium, assembly GCA_015493675.1. Taxonomy (GTDB): domain Bacteria; phylum Chloroflexota; class Anaerolineae; order J102; family J102; genus M2005. Next base: position 3,559 of record WGCR01000337.1, on the reverse strand, counting down.
GAGCCTGCACATCGGTGGGGTCCAGACGAATGAGGGGCTGGCCCGCCTCGACGCTGTCTCCTTCCGCCGCCAGCACCTTCACGGCCCGGCCATCCAGTTCGCTCATCACGTGGACACTGCGGGCCTCCAGCGAGCCGTAGAGCCGGGTTTCCTGGGGCGTGACGGACGTCCGGCCCGTCAGGGTCTCCAACTGCGCCAGAGGCTCCTTGGGCAGTCCCAGGTCGCGCCAGGCGCTTTCGACGCTGGCAGGGATGAGAAACAGGGCGGCCGTGAAGAGAATGGCCGCGGTCAGGGTCAGGAAAATCAGGATGCTGAGAAGTCGTTTGGTCATGATGAGATGTCAGGGAGTAGCGAGCAGGCGCCTAGATCGACTGCCCGTCGATAAAGATGATAATGATAATGAGGTTCTTTTGGATTTCTAGGGGGGACTTCTTTTGGACCTCCGGGAGGGGGACGAAAACCATCGGGTCAAGCCAAAAAGCTACTCATCCACCTCCCGGAGGTCGATTTTTTCTGTCAACCGCAACGTTTTTCAGGCGTTTCGTTTTTCAGAATGATGCGAGCTTGGGGGGGGGCGGTGGCATGTATCTCAATCTACCGATCGACTGTAACTGCTAACGTACCCCGATTAACAAACCACAAAGGGCACAAAGGCACTAAGAACACGAAGAAAAAATGTATAAATTTCCCTTTGTGCCTTTGTGTCTTAGTGTTCTTGGTGGTTTTCGGGTGACGACCGGTGACGACCTTAGTAGTTACGATCGACTACTCTTTGTCCATCACCACCTCGGCGGGGAGGCCCGGACGCAGGAAGTCGTCGGGGGCTTCCACCCGAAGGGTGACCGCATACACCACCGCAGCCCGTTCAGCCACGTTTTGAGACTGGCGCATGGTGAATTCGGGCTCGTCGGAGATGGCGGTGATGCGGGCCTGATACGTTTTGTCCGGCGCGCTTTCCACCTGGAGTGGATACGCATCGCCTATGGCAATGGCATCGATCATTCCTGCGGGGACGTAGATAGTGATGGTGATGCTTTCGGGCTGATTGATGGCGAGCAGCCGCTGGCCCGGTCCGATGATCTCGCCAGCGGAGAAGTAGCGGGCGTTGACAATGCCATCCACCGGCGCTGTGATAATGGTTTTGGTCAGCGCCACGGCTTTGGCGTCGCGCGCGGCCCGGGCCTGCGTCACCGCGGCTTCTGCTGCTGCGATCTGCTCTTCGCCCGGGCCTGCTTTGACCGCATTCAGCGCGGCTTGCGCCTGCTCCACCCCGGCGCGAGCCTGATCCCGGGCATTGGTCGCGGCCACCACCTGGGCTTCCGCCTCCTGACGGTCATCTCGCTGTTTTTTCAGATCGTTTAGCGTCACCAGCGCTTGCTGCGCGGCTGCGTTGGCCTGCTCGGCCTGCTGCCACGCCTGCCACGCCTTGTGCCCGGCCTGATTCCATTGCACATTGGCCTGCTGGCGCTGCTCCGGCGGTGCGTCGACGGTGATGATCGCGCCGTCGGGCAGGGTGACGGTCTTGCCCCGGGCCAGCTCCTGGACGATGTCGCCCCACATCTGCGCTTCTAGGTCGGCGGCCTGGGCCTGATGTTTGGCCGCGGTCGCGTGGGCCCGGGCTTCGGCCAGCGCGGCCTGGGCCTGAGCGATCTGCACATCCAGCTCCTGGGGATGATCCCGCAGCGCGATCGCATCCTTCAGGGCTGTTTCCGCCACAGACAGGGCGGTCCGGGCCTGGGCCAATCGGGCTTCGGCCAGTGTGATATCTTCGGGGCGCACCGCGGCCTGAAGTTGCTCCAGCCGGGCCTCGGCCTCGGCCACAGTCGCGTCGGCTGCGGCCAGTTGCAGATGGATGAGGCTATCGTCCAGCCGGGCGATGGTCTGCCCGGAGGCCACGCCATCTCCTTCATCCACCAGAAGTTCGACAATGCGCCCGCCGATCTCCGGGGCGACGACGACTTTCTCGTTCTCCAGGAAGCCTGTAAAGCGCTGGACGTCCGCGTCGGCGCCCTGCGCTACTGTGCAACTGCCGAGGATGATTGGGATCAGAATCAGCAATGGGATGAATGCGAAACACCGATTACTGATTACTGAATACTGATTACTGTTTATTGTTATCTTTGACATTGGCTATAAAAACATCTTCGAGTGATGGAGGGATGATGCGCAGGGTCTGCGGGCCTGCGCCTGCCTTTTCGAGCAGATTTTCGATGGCGCCCAGGCGGTTTTCCAGGCCCGGCCCGGCCGCGTGAATGCGTTTGCCATACAGAGCCACTTCCGGAATCCCGACCTCGCGCAGGACGCGGATGCCAATCTGGGGCTGGACGCAGATGATCTCCACCACCTGCCCCTGCATCCGATCCCGTTTGATCTCGCCAGGCGGACCCATAGCGATGAGCCTGCCCCGATGGATGAAGGCCAGCCGGTGGCATTGTTCGGCCTCGTCCATGTAGTGCGTGGTGACAAAAATCGTGGTTTTCTGCGCAGCCAGGTTGTAGAGCAGCCGCCAGAAATTGCGTCGGCTGACCGGGTCCACGCCTGCGGTGGGTTCGTCCAGAAACAGCAATTCGGGTTGATGCAAGATGGCCGCGGCCAGGGCCAGACGCTGCTGCCATCCCCCGGCCAGATTGGTGGTCAGGCGCTGGCGATGCCGGGTGAGGCCGGTCAGGGCCAACACCTCATCCTTGCGACGCTTCAACGCCCGCCCCCGCAAACCGTACGCCCGGCCATAGAATGTCAGATTTTCATCCGCGGTCAGGTCGGGATACAGGCTGAATTTCTGGCTCATGTAGCCCACGCGGCGGGCGATGGCTTCCGGCTTCCGGACAATATCGATGCCCAGCGCCCGGGCTTCGCCTTCGGTGGGGCGGATGAGTCCCAGCAACATGCGGATGGTGGTGGTCTTGCCCGAGCCGTTGGGGCCCAAAAATCCGAATATCTCGCCCGGCTCCACTACAAAGCTGATATGATCCACCGCCACGAAATCCCCGAACTTTCGGGTCAGTCCGCGGGCTTCCACTGCATAGGACGTGGTCTCGCTCATGGTTGCGTCTCCGTGCGGGCCTGGCGGATGAGATGGATGAAGGCTTCTTCCAGCCGTGGTTCATCCACATAAAGCGCTTGCACCGGGATGCCGCGGGCCTGCAAAAAGGCCGCCAGCCGGGGTTTGGTCGCGGCCGCATCCGCCACAAAAATATGCAGTCGGTCGCCATACACCTGATGCGCGATATAGCCGGGGAGTTCGGGCAGGATGGCTTCGGTTCGGGCCAGTTCGGGCGTGTAAAGCGCCAGCATCTCGCCCGGCGCCAACTGCCGCAGGGCCTCGGGCTCTCCCTGCTCGATAAGCTCGCCCCGGAACATCAGCCCCACCTGGTTGCAGCGTTCGGCTTCGTCCATGTAGGGCGTGGTGATGAGAATGGTCACCCCTTGCAGATGCAGCTCGCTGAGGATATCCCAGAACTCGCGGCGGCTGACCGGGTCCACGCCGTTGGTGGGTTCATCCAGCAAGAGCAGCCGGGGGTTGTGGATCAGCGCACACGCCAGCCCCAACTTCTTCTTC
>WGCR01000336.1 GCA_015493675.1 Anaerolineae bacterium | reverse complement strand
CTTCTGATGCCCGCAAATTTTCGCAGATTGTTTTGATTTTATCTGTTTTTATCTGCGCAGATCGCTTTTTCTGCGTCATCTGCGTTCTTTTTGCGAAACAGGTTGGAGACAATACTTCCGGCTTCCCCGATTTCTGTGGCAAAATGGGCGGGTTATGAGGAGGCACTGGAAGACTTTACTCAAGGTTGTCATCAGCTTGGGCCTGATCCTGTTTCTGCTCAGCCGCATCGATGTGCATGCGCTGGCGCAGAACCTGTCTCACGCCAACCCCTGGTGGCTGGGGGCGACGGTCATTCTCTTCGCCCTGAGCATTCTGTTGCGCACGTTGCGCTGGCAGGTGCTGACCGACGCCCGCGGCATGGGCGTTCCCTTCTCTCGACTGGCCCGCTGGTATTACATCGGCGCATTCTTCAACACGCTGCTGCCCACCGGCTTTGGCGGAGACGTGGCCAAGAGCGTGTATCTGGCCAGAGAAACAGGCGATGCGGGCGGGGCCGTGGGCACGGTGGTGCTGGATCGCTTTGTGGGGATTCTGGTGCTGCTGGGCATCGGTGCAGTGGCTGCGCCTTTCAGCCAGGCAGCCATCAGCATCTGGGTGCAGATTTTCGTGCTGGCCGCTTTTTTCGCGGCTCTGGCCGGTTTCTGGGTGCTGCGGCAGAAAAGCTGGATACGCTGGCTGCATCGTCAGGCCCTGGCCCTGCTGCCCGCGGGCGTCAGCCATCGCATCGAGGGCATGGAAAGCCTGCGCTCCCTCTATTTCGCCTTGCAGGATTATGACAACCGCACGCTGGCCCGAGCTATCGGCGTCTCGCTTCTCTTCAACCTGTCCTGGATTCTCATCAACATCACCGCGGGCCAGGCCCTGGGCGTGCAGGCCTCCCTGCTGGATTATCTGATTTTCACCCCGCTGGTCTCCCTGGCCCTGCTCATCCCCAGCATCGGCGGCATCGGCGTGCGGGAGCTGAGCTATGTGGGGCTCTACACCCAGATCGGAGCGCCAGCCGAAACAGCCTTCGCCATGTCCATCGTCATCTATCTCGCCACCGTCATCACCGGACTAATCGGCGGCGTGCTGATGCTCTTGTAGGTGCGGCGCACCGGGCAAGGTGCGCCGCACCCGCAAGAATCATCGATCTTCAGCTCATTTTGGATACGTCCGGCTCAGATGGACTTCAAAGCGTCGGCCAGGGCGGCTTCATACAGGGAAATGCCCTCATCCAGGATATCTTCGGGGATGTTCAACGCCGGGATGAAACGCAGGCTGTTACTACCGCAGCCCAACATCAACAGGCCGTGTTCGAAGGCCTTGTCTACGATGAGATTGCGCAGCTCGGGCCAGGGCTCCTTGGTCTCGGGGTCCTTCACCAGCTCGGCGCCCACCATCAGGCCCTTGCCTCGCACGTCGCCCATCACAGGATAGCGTTCGGCGATTTCGCGCAGGCGGGATTTGAGATACGCGCCGCTGCGGGCCGACATCTCCACAAATCCGCCCTCCAGCAGATCCAGCGTCGCCAGGGCCGCGGCGCAGCTCACCGGATTGCCGCCGAAGGTGCTGGCGTGTGCGCCCGGAGGCCAGGTCATCACATCGTCCCGGGCCACAATGGCGCCCAGAGGCATGCCGCTGGCAATGCCCTTGGCCATGCACATGATGTCGGGCTCCACTCCCCAGTGCTCGGCCGCAAACATCTTGCCCGTGCGCCCGAAGCCGGTTTGCACCTCATCGAAGATGAGCAGGATGCCATGCTTGTCGGCCAGCTCGCGCAGGCCCGCCAGGAAATTATCGGGCGGCACAATGTAGCCGCCCTCGCCCTGAATGGGCTCGACGATGATGGCCGCGACTTCCTCGGGCGGGGTGGTAGTCTTGAAGAGGTGATTTTCGATGTAATCCAGCGCGGCCTGGCCTGGATCCTCGCCGGGAAAGGGATTGCGGTAGGGATTGGGATAAAACGCGTGGGACACGCCCGGCACCAGGGGCGCAAAACCATTGCGCTGGATGGCTTTGGAAGCGGTTAGAGAAAGCGCGCCAAAAGTGCGTCCGTGGAACGCCTTGTAAAAGGCAATGAACCGGGGACGTCCGGTGCGCCAACGGGCCAGTTTCAGCGCAGCCTCCACCGCCTCGGCGCCAGAATTGCCATAAAAAACTTTGGTGGGACCCGAGATGGGGGCCAGCCGATTCAGCCGTTCCGCCAATTCGATCTGCGGCGTATAATAAAAATCGGTGCCCGACATGTGCAAAAAGGCGTCAGCCTGTTTTTTGATGGCTTCCACCACATGGGGATGGCTGTGACCGGTATTGGTGACGGCAATGCCTGTGCCGAAATCGATATAACGCTTCCCCTCCACATCCCACACTTCCGACCCCCGGCCCTTGGCCATCACAAAGGGATAACTGCGGGTGTAAGATGGCGAGATGTTGGCCGCATCCCGAGCGATGAGCTCCTGTGCAAGGGATTTTTTGTTTGCCATGAAGTAAGTCCTCCTTGACTCATTTCTGGGTAGTTGCGGAAACAATCCCGGCAACTACATTTTGGATTTGATTGTAATGTGATGGATAGTCAAACCAGGCCCGAGAGCCCGGAGTGTCAGCGTTTTTGTCAACGCCTGCAAGGGGATGGTGACGCTGCGCGCGCCCCCGTCGCTGGTCATCAACGCCACACCCGCCGCGTCCTCCAGCCGCCAGGGAGCCGCGTTCCCGGCGACAGGGACGATGGTCACGGTGTAGTCGCCCGGTTGCGGTGCGTGCAGGGCAATGGTGGCGGTCTCGTCCACGGCCCTGCTCGGGCCTGACTGCAACGGCCCGAAATCCCAACCGATCTCCACGAATGGCAGACGCTGATAAGGTGGGGTCGTCTCATACACCATCAGCCGATCATCCTCATAGACCGGCGGAGCGTCGCCGAAGATGTCATGGACCAACGCCTCGTTGTACTCCCGGGTCGGGCCCGGCGGCATCTTGTAGCGATCGAGGACGATCCAGCGGATGTCCATGAACTCGAACAGCGTCGGCGCCCAGGCCGCGGGATCGTCCACGCGGTTGATATCCGCAGCCAACTGGCGGAAGCGGTTGATGACGGGCACGCGGCCGGGCAGGGTGCGGGGATCGGTGCGAGAGATGTAGCCCGCGGTCAGAGGCTTGCCGTGAACCGTCTGATAGAGCAGATAGCCGGGGCGGTCCCAATTCATGGGCAGATTCATCACCCCGCCGCCGCGGGCGTCTGCGGCCAGGGATTGATAAAAAGCGGGGGTGTCGGGCGGACTGATGGGATATGGCAGGGGCGCGAAATCCAGCAACGCCAGCAGGATGAGGCCCGCAGCCAGGCCCGTGGCAATTCCTCGCGTCTTCATGCGTTCGAGCAACGCAGCCAGGCCCGCGCCCGCCAGCACGCCCAGGCTCAACATCACCAACAGATCGTAGCGGGCTACGGTGCGGGCAATGCTCACAAAAGGCAGTTTGAGCGCCAGTGCGTAAGGTAGGGGAATGCCGGTCACATGGCCGTACACGTGCAGCACCGGACCCAGGGCGAAGATGGCAAAAGTCACCAGCGCCAGCAGCCACAGGCCCAGCCTGCTCCGCCAACGCCATACGCCGATTCCGGCCAAAATCAATGCCGCGACGCCCAGATAAATCGTATTCTCGGAGGGACTGGCGCTGAGGGGCGCCCGCAGCCGCGCAGCCCATGCTCCCCACAGACTGTGCTGGCCCGAGGGGATGAAAAAGCCAGCCACATCGCCGCTGAGCGCCACAATCTGTCCAGGCGGCGGTTTCATGAAATCGTAGCGCAGGCTTTCCACCACCATGGGAGCCAGCAGAGGCGCCGTCACCAACAGCGTCAGCCCGAAGATGACAGTCAGGCTGAGGAGATGCCGCTCCCGCAATCGCCAACGAAACGCCATCCACGCCAAAACCACCAGCGTGAAAAAGCCCAAATACAAAGCGAAATACCAATCGCACAACGCAGCAAGGGTAAGAAACAGAGCGGCCATCAGCGCATTTCGCCACGCCCCAACTCCCTTCCTTTGCGTCCTGGCGTCAGTGCGCGAGACCTCATCATCCAGTGATCGCAGGAGATACAGTACGAAAAAGGGGATGAACGTCAGGCTGAACACCTGCATATGCCCCAACAGATGGGCAAAATGGAAGGGCGAGAAAGTGAAGATGACGCCCGAGAGAAAAGCGCTCGCTTGCAGGCCTGTCCCCGCTTGCACGCCGACCCGATGCAGGGCGTAAAGCCCCAGCAGATAGCTTCCAAACCCCGCCAGGGTGAAGCTGAACAACACGACTGCGTTATAGGCCCAGAACAAATTCCCCGCCAGTTGCACCGGCAGAAATGTGATGCCATTGAAGATGTTAAGGGTCTGAAACCACAGGCTGACGCCGGTGGGGTGATAGAGCAAGTTGGTGAAATAGGGCGATGTGTGCTGTTCCAGCAGCGCCACCTTCACCCACCACAGATTCCAGAAGTTCTGCCAGCCGTCGAAGCTGTCACCGGGGATGGCCGAACCAAGCACGCGGGCCAGAGGCCAGGTCAACGCCAGGGTCAGCAGCAAGTATGCGCCGAGGAGGGCGAAGGGACGGTAGGAGCGGATTCTCGGCATAGCAAGAAAGCGAATGGGAGAGAGGCCGACCGGCCAACTACATCCCTAACCTTTCGGTCACGATGGCCCAGGCTGTTTCTTTGGCGGCGTCGCCGCGGGCAATGAGTTCATCCATGCGGGCGCTCTGCTCGACCACAAAGATATTGTCCTTGATGGCGTTGAGGTTGATGCGGACATTGAGGGCCGCGGTCATCATGCCGGCGTGGGCTGCCAGCACACCGGCGCCGCCATCGCTGATGACATTGGGATTGCCATGGGCCACCACCCGGGGCGCCAGCTCCAGCACAGCTACACAGGCCTGCAAGGTCTTCATGGGCGTGCGGGTGGCTTCTTTCAGGCCCATCTGGATGGCCGCGCTACGCGCGGTTTTCTGCTCGGGCGTCTCCTTGGGCAGTTTATAAGCGGCCATCACGCCATCGAAGGCCCGCACATCCTCATCAATCAGTTCGATCAGACGCTGCCGCAGCGTTTCCGCCTGATCCAGTGCGACCAACATCTCTTTCTCAACATCTGCGTACTTCTTGCGGCCAATGGTGAGATTGCACACCATGGACAGCAACGCCGCCCCCTGAGCGCCTGCCAGTCCAGCCGCCGAGCCGCCTCCGGGCGTCGCAGATCCGCTCGCAAGTTCGGACACAAATTCTTGAACAGTCATTGTTGTAAGCATAACTTTCAACTCCGTCGTTGATCGATAAATAGACAAAAGAGCAGCAGACAAAGCATCCTCTCAAAGGCATTATAGCAGTTTCATTAAAAGATGGTATAATATCTCACAGTGATTTTTTGGTGATTTCCCCCATCCCCCCACTGACAAGGAAATGAGCAATGAGTGACGACACCCCCCACAACGATCCCTGGAATGACGCCCCTTCAGGAGATGCGTTCGAGACGGATGAAGAGGCCGTTTATGCTCCCGAGCCTGATGAGGAGATTTATGAACAGGACTGGGATAACGAAACAGATGACCTTTCATCAGATGACGATTTTGATCTGACGACGGAAGAGGATGATGTCGACGCCTCTTTCTACGAGCCGCCCGCTCCTCCCATCACAGATGCCGAGCTGGAGCCTGACGAACCGCCCGAAAGTGACGACAACTGGTGGCGGGAAAACTGGTGGCGACTGGGCATCGTCATTCTGCTGGTGCTGGCCATCATCTTTCTGCTGGCCCGAGCCTGCACAGGAAAGACGGAAAAACCGATCCCCACGCCTATCGTCGAGGTGACAAGGTCTGCGCTGCCCACCTTCACGCCAACGGTTGCGGCGCTGCCCACTACGGCTCTGGAATCAGGCGAAGAGGCTGCCACAAATGGCGGCGCAACGCCGGCAGCGCCTGCCACCCAGCCGCCACCTGTGGCCACTACAGCGCCTCCCGCCGCCACTGGCAAGTTCACCATCGGGCAGACGGTGGTGGTGACAGGCACAGGCAAGGACAAGCTCTCCTTCCGGGCAGGGCCAGGCACCGATTACAAACGCACCCGCGTGATCAAGGATGGCGTCAAGCTGACCGTCATCAGCGGGCCCGAGAAAGCCAACGGCTTCACCTGGTGGCAGCTCAAAACCCCCAATAGCCAGGTGGGATGGGCCGTCGAGGATTATCTCGAACCATTACAATAAGCACTTTGATCGTAATCAGTGATCAGTATTCGGTAATCAGTCTGGTTGAGAATGCAGATCGCTGATTACTTTTTCCACTGACCACTGATGACTGAAAATGGCGCCACCTGATATCGTTCAGCGCGTCCAGCAACTGCGACGCCTGCTCAATCGTTACAGCTATGCCTACTACGTCCTCGCCCGGCCCGAGGTGTCGGATGAGGAATACGACATGCTGTTCCGGGAATTGCAACGCCTGGAGGAGCACTATCCCGAGCTGATCACGCCCGATTCGCCCACGCAGCGCGTAGGGGCGCCCCCCGCCGAGGGGTTTGCCCGGGTGCAGCATCCCGCGCCCATGCTCTCGCTGGGCAATGTCACCAGTGCGGAGGAGCTGCGGGCGTGGAAAGAACGCTATGAGAAATTGCTGCCGGCCGGGACAGCCGTAAGCTGGGTGGTGGAACCGAAGATCGACGGGCTGACCGTGGTGCTGCATTATCAGAACGGCGTTTTCGTGTTGGGCGCCACCCGCGGGGACGGGCTGTCGGGAGAAGATATCACCAACAACCTGCGCACCATCCGCAGCCTGCCCCTGCACATCCCCCTGACCGAAGAAGGACCGCCAGCGCCCCCGCGGCTGGTGGTGCGGGGCGAAGCCTATATGGGCAAGGCGGCGTTCAAACGTTTCCAGGCAGAGCAGGAAAAGCTGGGCAACAAGTTTGTCAATCCTCGCAACACCGCGGCGGGCGCTTTGCGCAATCTCGACCCCAAAGTCACTGCATCCCGGCCGCTGGATGTGCTGGTCTATCATGTCGTGGTCATCGAGGGAGCGGAAGGCCCGGCCACACAGTGGGAGACCCTGCACTGGCTGCACGACCTGGGTTTTCCGGTGGCCCTGAAATACTGTCGCCTGTTCGAGGATTTCGACGCCCTGGTGGCGTATTGCGTGAACTGGGCGGATGAAAGAGACAAGCTGCCTTTCGAAGTGGATGGCCTGGTCATCAAGATCAACGAGCTGGCCCTGCACGATGTACTGGGCTTTGTGGGCAAAGACCCGCGCTGGGCTGTGGCCTACAAATATCCGGCGGCGGAGGCCGTCACCCGCCTGCTGGACATCGTAGTGGAGGTGGGCCGCACCGGCGTTCTCACCCCGCGCGCCGTGCTGGAGCCGGTCTATCTGGCCGGAGCCACCATCAGCTCCGCCACCCTGCACAACGCCGATTACATCGAGGAGAAAGATATCCGCATCGGTGACATGATCATCGTGCGACGGGCGGGAGAGGTGATTCCCCAGGTGGTGGGCCCGGTCAAGGAGCTGCGCACGGGCGATGAAAAAGTCTGGCATATGCCCGAATGCTGCCCCTCCTGCGGCGAACCCGTGGTGCGCTATCCGGGCGAGGTGGCCTATTATTGCGAAAACACCGCCTGCCCCGCTCAACTGGTGCGCCGCGTGGCGTTCTTTGTCTCCCGCCCGGCCATGGACATCGAGGGCTTTGGCCCGCGGCAAGCGAAGCTTTTCTACGAAAAAGGCTTCATTTGGGAGATCGCAGACATCTACGCCCTGAAAGAGCATCGGGAGGAGCTGCTGGCGCTGGAGGGATTCGGCGAAAAAAAGGTGACCAACCTGCTCAACGCCATCGAAGCCTCCAAGCAGCAGCCTGCCACCCGGGTGCTGACCGCGGTGGGCATCCGCTTTGTGGGGCCCATCACCGCAGAGCTATTACTGACCCATTTTCGCTCCATCGACGCCCTGGCCCGGGCCGATGTGGAGGACCTGGCGGCGCTGGAGGGCGTAGGCCCGCGTATCGCCGAATCGGTGCGGGCGTGGTTCTCCCATCCCGCCAACCAGCGCACCATCTCCCGCCTGAAATCCTACGGATTGCAAATGGCCCTGCCAGAGGAGGAGAAACCGCCCGAGGAATTGCCGCTGGCGGGAAAGACCTTCGTGCTCACCGGGGCGCTGCCCACCTGGACGCGGCAAGAGGCCACCGAGATCATCAAACGCCACGGCGGCAAGGTCACCAGCTCGGTTTCGCACAAGACCAACTATGTGCTGGCCGGCGAAAACCCCGGCTCCAAATTCGAAAAAGCGCAGAAACTGGGCGTCCCCATCATCTCTGAAGCTGACCTGCGGGCCATGGTGGGAATGCCGACAGACCCGGATCAATGATTAATGAGTAATGATTAAAGTGAACGCCACGCTGATTTAGCCTTTAGTCGTAACTGCCAAGGTCGTTTTCGCTGAACGAACCTGACAGGTTCCTTTGGCGACGGCTCAAATCCTTGCACGCCTTGTTGTTGTCTGAAAATCACACATCCTGCTGGCTATACTGAAAAAACCTTCAACACGGAGGCACAGAGTGCACGGAGTGCACGGAGGAAGAAAAAGACGAGGTTTGGAGAGAAATTTCTCTGTGAACTACTACGATTTTCTCCGTGTCCTCCGTGTCTCCGTGGTGAAATACCTTTTTTCAGTGGAGCCTTTGTTAATCTTTGAGTAACGCCAAACCTTCATCACATCGAGAATTGCCATGACAATATCCCATAACACCTTCGACGTTATTTTCCTCATCGCCCGGCCCGCGGCCGGTAAAAGCGAAATCATCGATTATCTCAAACAAACCCCCGAGGCCGAACGCCGTCAACGCTTCCATGTAGGCGCGTTCGATGAACTGGATGACTTCCCCATGATCTGGGCCTGGTTCGAGGAAGACGCCATCCTCGCCCGCATGGGCAAACCCCGCCTGCACACCGATGACCAGGGCTACTTCCTGCACAACTATTTCTGGCATGTGCTCATCGAGCGACTGGATCTGGAATATCACAAACTGCTGCGGGATCACCCCAACTATCATCAAACCCGCAGCGTCATCATTGAATTCGCCCGCGGCAGCGAGCATGGCGGTTTCAGCGAGGCCTTCCAGCATTTTTCCGAGGATACGCTGCGCCGCGGGGCCATTCTTTATCTCAAGGTCTCGTGGGAGGAATCATTGCGGAAGAACCGTCGCCGCTTCAACCCCGACCGGCCCGACAGCATTCTGGAACACAGTGTGCCCGATGAAAAACTGGAAAAAATGTATAAAGAAAGCGATTGGGAGCAATTCAGCGCCGGAGATCCGGAATACATCACTATCAAGGGCGTGAAAGTGCCCTACGCTGTCTTCGAAAACGAGGATGACGTCACCACCGCCCGCGGCCAGGCCCTGGGTCAGCGTCTGGAAGAAACCCTCGGGCGCTTGTGGCAAATCGCCCGCAAATAACAGAGCGCAACTTTTTCTCACCCCACGTTGAGGCCCTCATGCCCGAAAGCAGCGCCATCTCCACCCGCACAAAAGTCCTCATTGCCATCGGTGTTATCGCCGCGGCTATCTTCATCTCGGGCCGGATGATCGACATTTTCTGGCTGAAGATGGTCACCAAGCCCATCCCTGTGCTGATGATGGCCCTGTATCTGTTTCTGCTGCCGCATAAGAATCGATTCAACTGGCTCATCATCGTTGGTCTGCTGTTCGGCGCCACGGGGGACATCTTGCTGGAATACTCATCCCACACATTCCTGTTCGGACTGATCGCCTTCTTGCTGGGGCACATTTTCTACATCATCGCTTTCGTTAGCGACTGCCGCCGCCCGGCCCTGGGCGTCGCGGTCTTCGTCTATCTCTACGGCCTCGCCGTTTACAGCGTGCTGCAGGCGGGGCATCTGGGAAACATGGCGCTGCCGGTGATGGTTTATCTGCTGGTGATCACCACCATGGGCTGGCGGGCCGCCGCCAGATATCAGGCGCCCGGCGTCAATCACGCGTCCGCCAAAGCAGGCGTGATCGGGGCGGCGCTTTTCCTCTTCAGCGATACGCTGCTGGCCATCAGCCTGTTTGTGGCGCCCTTTCCCCTGTCGGGCGTGATCGTTATCATCACCTACTGGCTGGGACAATTGGGCATTACGGCCGCAGCGGCCTACACGCTGGGATCGTCCTCAGCACAAGCCTGATCGACAGGTCTCGCACAAGTGCGGCCTGTTCGGCCTACTGAGGCGTTTCGGCAAGTTTTCGCTCATACCAGTCATCGTCGGTGCGGCGCGTGAGCAGGCTCTCATCATCAGGCCCTGCGACCTGCACCCAATCGAAAGGCTGCCCTGTCATTTCGGCGAGCGTCTCGACAGGCGTGCTGGCCGAGGCGGCCATCCGACCGGTGGGGAGACACTCGGCATCAGGCGTGGTGCGAGCGCATTCTTTGGGCGGCGAAAAGGCAAAAGAATACAGATAACTCTGCCACGCGGCATCATGACGGCAAACCTGGTCAGCCACCGAGCAATAGGCCGGATCCAACTCACTATAGGTGGCCACGAACCGACGCAAGGCCTCATTGGCGTCACTCACCAAAATGCCCTCGGTCATCAGCGATGATCGATACCAGGAGATAACGATTTCCTGAGGTCCCACATCCTCGGCAATGAAGCGACGCACCGCATCACCGGTGCTCTGTTTGCCCAGATAATCCTGACCCACAGGAGACCAGTAAGGATCGAGCAACACCAATTGAGAGGGGAGCAGTTCCGAAGGGAGTTTGCCCGCCCGCACATCAGTCGCCACCTTTCCCACGGCCCCCACCGCCACCTGATTCCCCAGCGAATGTCCGGCAATGCGGAGTTCCGGGCCATGAAAATCGGCCAGGGCGTGCACCAGCGTTCCGTAAAACAGATCACTGATGGGGCGATCGACCGTGTGATCGGTGCGATACTCGCCCTCCCGGTCCCGCCAGCGCATGCCTTCATTGCCATTTGTCGTCCATATCTTCGCCTCGGCATCGGTGACAATGGATTCATCGGCAAAAGGCCCCCAGTCGAACACGCCGATATTCCAGCCAGCGTCCACCCAGGCCGCAGCCAAATCCACTGACTGCTCCTGGCCCGAGGCATCCTCGAATTCCCAGATCATCGTGCGATGGGTGTAGCCCTGGTCCGGTTTCCAGCCATGCACGAAGATGAGAGTGGGACGAGCAGGATCGTAGTAGGGATTCGCCTCTCCCGGCAGCGCGAGTTGATTGGCGTTCTCCTTTCCAAACCAAAACAGCCCATATTCCGGGCCAACAGCAGCGGATGCCGGGGGATAAAGCGGTGGGGGAGGCGATTTGCAAGCGGCGAGCAGGAGGACGCCCGCAGCAATCATTGTAACGCCCAACAGAAAAACGCGGACTGATTTCATGAGGATATTCTACCCTCTCCCCAAACATCCGCCAAACCTTTCGGCATCCCCCCGCACAAGGCGCTCCGGCCCGCCCGACAGTTTGAACTCCCTCCCACTTTGCGATAAGATCAGATGATGCGGT
>WGCR01000335.1 GCA_015493675.1 Anaerolineae bacterium | reverse complement strand
GCCAACGACATCGAAAAAGCCCTGCCCATGCTCGAGGCCATTGCGGCCATGCAAGAGGCCTTTGCCAGCCTAGCCCGCGGCGAGGGGCAAACGCCGCAGCGTCTGGCCATCCGCACCGAGGCCGGAACCAGCCTGTTCATGCCCGCGTATCTGCCCGCGGGCAAAGCGCTGGCCCAGAAGATCGTTTCGGTTTTCCCGCATAACCCTGCCCGCGGCCTGCCCACAATCAGCGGTCTGATCATCGTACTGGATGCAGACACGGGAGAGCCGCGGGCGCTGCTGGACGGGGCCGCACTCACCGCTATCCGCACCGGCGCGGCCAGCGGTCTGGCCACCGACTTGCTGGCCCGGTCCGACAGCCACATCTTTGCGTTAATCGGGGCCGGGGGCCAGGCTTATCAGCAGGTGCGGGCAGCGCTGGCTGTGCGGAACATCAACGAAGTTCGCATCACCAGCAAAAGCGGCGAAAGCGCGGAGAGACTGGCGCAACGCTTGCGGGATGAGGGCGTCAATGCCCGGGCCACAGGCGCGCGCCAGGCCGTGCAGGGCGCAGACATCATCACCACGGTCACCGACAGCGTCACCCCTGTTTTTCTGGATGCGGATGTGGCGCCGGGCGCTCACATCAATCTGGTGGGAGCTTACACCCGCGACATGCAGGAAGCCCCGGCGTCGACCATCATCCGCGCCCGGGTTTTTGTCGATGACGTGATGGCCGCGATGCATGAGGCGGGGGACATCATCAAGCCCATCCGCGCCAATCTCTATTCCACCACCGAGCTGGCGGGAACTCTGGGGCAATTGCTGCTGGGCGAGGTAAGCGGGCGGAAATCGGATGAGGAGATCACGCTGTTCAAAAGCGTGGGCCTGGCGGTGCAGGATGCAGCGGCTGCGGCGCGGGCGTTGAGCCGGGCGGAGCAGGAAGGATTGGGCGCGATGGTCGCACTGTAACGGTCAAGATCGCTGTGTCGGTGGGTGCGTTCCAATCCAATTTGGGGGCAAATTTGCATTTCTTGCCAGAACCTGCCGATTGAAATCAGGGCTGGGGGCCTGCGGCCGCTTGTCTGCCTGCGCAGACAGGCCAATTTGCGCCCGAAAATGTCCTCGCATGAGGACATGCGTCGGAACGCCCTCAGAACCGAATTCTATTCGGCCAGTGCGCCCCAATTTTGGAACGCACCCTGTGTCGGTTCAACATTTCGTTTTATTCGTGGTATCATTGCCTGCACGGGAACCTGACAGGTTCAAACTGGCGCGCCAGCACGGCCTGTCAGCGATCTTCCCATCAGAACGTATCAGGTTTACAGACAAAACGCCATACACGGAGGCATTACAATGAAAGAAACCTATCCTATGTTATCAGTCGAGGAAGCGCGCCGTCGCATCCTTGAGCATTTTCATCCGCTGGAACCGGAACGCATCCCTATCATCGAGGCGTTGGGCCGGGTGTTGGCCGAGGACGTCACCGCCGAGATGGACATCCCGCCACTGCCCAACACCGCCATGGATGGCTACGCTATCCGCATCGCCGACACCGCAGACGCCTCGCCCGAGCGCCCCGCCCGGCTGAAAGTGGTGGCAGATCTGGCCGCGGGCTATGTGCTGGAAGACCCCATTCAGCCCGGCACAGCCGTGCGCATCATGACCGGCGCCCCCATTCCGCCGGGCGCAGAAGCGGTCGCGCCTTTCGAGAATGTAGAAACCCACGGGGATGAAATCCTGATTTTCAAGCCCTACGCCCTATGGAAAAACATCCGCCACGCCGGCGAGGATGTGAAAGCTGGACAGGTCGTGCTGCGCAAAGGCGTGGTGCTGCGCCCACAAGAAATCGGGATGTTGGCGGCGTTGGGACATCCCACGGCGCTGGTGCACCGTCGCCCGCGCGTGGCAGTGCTCTCCACGGGCGATGAGGTCATCGACGTCACCGCTCCCTGGCAGCCGGGCAAAATCAGGGACGCCAACAGCTATACTGTCTCCGCCCTCATCCTCAAATATGATGGCATTCCCGTGCGTCTGGGCATCGCTCCTGACACCATCGAGGCTCTGACAGCCAAAATACGCGAAGCGTTGGCCCAGGGCGCAGACCTCATCCTGACGTCGGGCGGCGTTTCGATGGGAGATTTCGATGAGGTGAAGAAAGTGCTGGCCGCCGAAGGAGAGATGCACTTCTGGCGGGCGCGTATGAAACCGGGCAAACCTCTGGCTTTTGGTGAAATTCAGGGCGTGCCTCTGCTGGGACTACCGGGCAATCCCGTCTCCTCCACCATCTCTTTTGAACTCTTCGCCCGCCCGGCTATCCTCACGATGCTGGGCAAGACCAAATTGATAAAACCCGCCATCGACGCCATCCTGGTGGACCCCATCAAACGCAAGGACAACCGTCGTCACTACGTACGGGTGTGGCTGGAAGAGAAGGACGGCCAGACCTACGCCCATCTCACGGGCGATCAGGGCTCGGGCATCCTCCTCTCCATGGTGCAGGCGGACGGCCTGGCCATCGTCCCCGAAGATTTGAACAGCACGCCGTCGAATTTCCCCATCAAGGTGATGATCCTGGACTGGCCCGAAGTAGCGTAAAAAAGACTGCGGAGGTCCGAGCAGGCCTCCGCAGTCTCATCATTCAAAATCCCCAGGCATTCCGAAAATCATGCCAGGTTTGCTTGACCGACAGGGCAGCCTTGCTCAGGGTGTCGGCGATGTGAAGGGCAGTGTAATTGGCGGTAATGGCATCCCAATCCACCACAGCCCACCATGAATCGATATAATCGCCGCGGCGATTCTGGTAATTCAGATAATAGGCGTGCTCCCACACATCCAGGCCCATAATGGGAATGAGACCCTGGGAGACGGGGTTATCCTGATTGGGCGTGCTGATGATGGAAAGCTCGCCCTGGGGCGTGACTACCAGCCAGGCCCAACCGCTGCCAAAGCGAGTCAGGGCTGCTTGTTTGAACGCGGCCTGAAAGGCCCCGAAATCACCAAAAGCGGCGCTCATGGCTTCGGCCAGCGAACCGGAGGGGGCGCGTCCGCCTTTGGGGCTCATGATGCTCCAGAACATGGTGTGATTGGCGTGCCCGCCGCCATTATTGCGCACAGCCGTGCGAATCTCTGCGGGCAACGCATCGAGATTCATGAGAAGCTCGACCACGCTTTTATCTTGCCACTCAGGATAATTTTCCAGCGCCGCATTCAATTTAGCTACATAAACGCCATGATGTTTTTCATAATGGATGCCCATGGTGCGGGTGTCGATGTGGGGCTCCAAAGCGCTGTAATCATATTTGAGTTTGGGTAATTTGAAGGGATAAGCCATTTTTGCTCCTTGCAGTAATGTGAGATGTGGAAATGAGGGGATATTTTTACTAAAATTGTCGCTGCATTTGGCATGGTTCAGATCGTCCTTCCTGCAGCTTTACAATTTCATGTGGTCAACGTCTGGCAAAGCACGTCAAACGTAAAGCGTCAAACGTCAAAGCGTGGCGAAGAGGCTCTTTTTGACGTTTGACGGATGACGTTTTACGGAGAAATTGTGGCTCAACAGAAATTCAGGGGGGGCGACCTCCGGGAGGTGGACGAGTAATTTTTGGCTTGACCAGGCGGTTTTCGTCCACCTCCCGGAGGTCAACAAGCAGCCCCCCCTGAAATCCAAAAGAGCCGAAATTGTAAAGATCGTTTTGAAT
>WGCR01000334.1 GCA_015493675.1 Anaerolineae bacterium | reverse complement strand
CCACCAGCACCGCATCGATGGTGTCCTCGGGCGCAGCGCCATGCCCGCCTTTGCCCACGATGGTGATCTCGAAACGATCCGCCGCGGCCATGAGCGGGCCCTCCTGCACCACCAGTTCTCCCAATGGAAATTGATTCCATAGATGCAAAGCGAAGGCGGCATCCGGTTTGGGATTGGCCAACACGCCATCTCGCACCGTGGCCGCGGCCCCGCCCAGGCCTTCTTCTGCGGGTTGAAACAGGAGCTTGACTGCGCCAGCCCATTGATCTCGCGTCTGCGCCAGCATTTGGGCCACGCCCATGCCGATGGCGGTGTGCCCGTCATGCCCGCACGCGTGCATCAGGCCCGGATATACGCTGGCGAAGGGCTGGCCCGTCTCCTCGGTCACCGGCAGTGCATCCATGTCGAAGCGCAGGAGCACGGTGGGGCCGGGCCGGGCGCCTTCGATGATCCCGACCACGCCGGTCTTGCCCACGCCGGTGCGGGTTTCGACGCCCAGCGCGTCCAGATGCGCGGCCACGATGCCAGCAGTGCGAAACTCCTGAAACCCCAGCTCGGGATGCTGGTGAAAATCCCGCCGCCAGGCAATGATGGCGGAAGACATGGATTTTGCGAGAGAGAGAGAATCTGTCATGTTCGTATATCCGGAACGAGAATCGGGCGTCGTGAGCGGCTGCACGATAGGGAATGAAAATAGTTGATTGTGTCATTCTGAAGAGCGCAGCGACGAAGAATCTCACCGGTTGCAAAAGAGGAGATTCCCTTCGGCTGTGCTCAGGACATGCTTCGCTCCTTCCTGTTGCTCTGAATGACACAGCAACACTATTTGCGAAACAAAAAAAGAGAGCGGACTGGGCCCGCATTCGCAATGCAGGTCGGTCCGCCCTCTCTGACGCCATCGTTGGGCGACGACGGCGTCGCGCCAGGAGGTCATCATGTACAGCGTGGCGCATCCTATCCAAAATCAAGGCGATTGTCAAATCAGTGCGGGCGCAGGGATGTCGTTGCGCGTAATGAGCCGCGCCTGACCATCGGCGTGATAAGAGGAACGCACCAACGGGCCCGATTCGACCCAGCGGAAGCCCAGCTCCTCCTCGCCGATGCGGCGCAGCTCCTTGAACTCATCGGGATGCCAGTATTTTTCGATGGGGAGATGATAACGGGTGGGCTGCAGATACTGGCCGATGGTGAGGATATCCACATCCATCTCGCGCAGGTCTTTCATCACCTGGATCACCTCTTCCCAGCGCTCGCCCAGACCCACCATCAGGCCCGACTTGGTCAACGCGTTGGGGTCCATCTCCTTGGCCCGGCGCAACACTTCCAGCGATCGGGGATACTTGGCCTGGGGCCGCACGCGGCGATAGAGCCGGGGCACGGTTTCCACATTGTGATTGAGGATTTCCGGTTTCTCCCGCATCACCGTCCACAACGCCGCTTCATCCCCCTGAAAATCGGGGATGAGCACCTCGATGGTGCAGCCGGGCTGAAATTCGCGAATTTTGCGGATGGTGGCCGCGAAGATGAAGGCGCCGCCGTCGGGCAATTCATCGCGATTGACCGAGGTCAGCACCGCGTGGCGCAAATTCATCTCCTGCACCGAGCGGGCCACGCGGATGGGTTCGGCGATATCCACCTTTTCGGGCCGCCCGACCTTGATCTTGCAGAAGCCGCAAGATCGGGTGCAGGTGTCGCCCAGCAGCAGGAAGGTGGCGGTGCCGCGGCCCCAGCATTCGCCCAGATTCGGGCAGCCTGCTTCTTCGCACACCGTGTGCAGGCCTTCGGCCCGGATGAGGTGGTTGACCTGGAAGAAGGTATCGCCGTGGGGCGAAGAGACCCGAAGCCAGTCGGGCCGCCGCCCGCGGGTGAGCTGCGGCTTGTTCCAATCGTGTCTGGGCGGGTTGGGATCGAGTTCGATGGGGAGGGGATGGGAGATTTCGGACATATGATGGGTGAGTATTTTGTGAAGGGGTGTGGTGAGTGGGGGTTGGATATTGGTTATTGGATATTCGGTTGGGAGTTCCCCCAGGAAGTTGCCATCACGATACCAAAACATCCAATACCTGATATCGATGTTTTATCGTAATTGCCAAGGTCGTTTTCGCTTGAATAAACCTGACAGGTTCTTTTGGCAACGATTCAGAGCCTTGCACGCTTCATTGCTGGCTAAAGACCGCACATTCTACCGCCAACGTTACGAGAACCTGTCAGGTTTGAGTGGGAAAAGACAACCAACTGGCATACGTTAGCCGTTACGTTTTATCTCGGCAAGAGGGGCGCGGAGAGCATGGTTTGCAGGCCCGGCGGCATGGCGGGAACATGCAGCGCCTGGTTGACGATGAGCGCGGCGGTGGCTTTGTCGCCGTGGACGCCGGACAGGTGCATGTGCAGGGATTGGTCGCCGTCGATGATGGTCTCATCCCGGCTGCCCCCATCCACCCCGGCCTCCATGATTAGCTCCAGGATGATGCGGGGCGCGCCGGCGATATAGCCCATTGCTTTCTGGCGGATGCCGATGCACTGGCCCGGTTCGATCCAGCCCAGGCCCGACTCGATAGCTTGCTCGGCCACAATGGGGCGACTCTCGATGCTGACGACATCCAGCTCCCAGCCCAGGCCTGCGGCCAGCATTTGCAGGCTGGATTTCAGCCCCACATGCCCGATCTGACCCCGGTCAAGCTGTTCCTGCACCCAGGCCGGGTCTTTGCCCAGCCCCATTTTCTCTTGCAGGGGAATGCGCCGCTCCAGCACATCCACGTATCGGGCCACATACACCGCGTCGATGCCGCTGGTGATGCGGGCGACGAGCGCGGGCAGCGCGTCCATGACCATGCCCGGGTTGACGCCCACGCCCAGGATGGTGACGCCCGCCTTTTTGGCGGCCTCGTCCAGCTCGCGGGCCAGTTCCGGCTGATCATCCCAGGGCCATACCAGCTCCTCGCAGGTGGAGACCACGTTGTAGCCGCGGGCGATGGCCTCGATGAGCTGATCCCGGGCCTGGGGCAGCTTCGAGACGGTGGCCTGCAGCAGCACCGCGCCTTCGGGCGCGTTGACATCGGCCAGCGAGCCCACGATGGGCAGCTCAGGCAGCTCAGCATCGCAGATTTCGTGTAGTTTGTGATGCTGCAGGTGGGGATCGATATCCACCGCACCCACCGAAATCAGCCGCGGCTCGTCGGCCACTGTCGTGCCAATGGCCTGGCCAATAGGGCCAAGACCGAAATGAATAACGGGAATGGAAGTCATAATCAACGCTCAACAATCAATGAAGAACAGCCAACGGCAAACCTCGAACCGTGAACTGTTATCAAATGTGGATCGGCGCGCCCATCACGGCGTGGGCCGCTTCCATAATCGCTTCCGACAGGGTGGGATGGGCGTGGACGTTGCGCGCGATCTCCTCGGGCGTCAGCTCCAGCATCCGGGCCAGACTCAGCTCGGGCAGCAACTCGGTCACCTCGGGCCCGACCATGTGCACGCCCAGGATTTCATGATACTTGGCGTCCATGATGATTTTGACAAAGCCGTCGCGTTCGCCAATGCCCAGGGCCTTGCCATTGGCCTGGAAGGGAAAACTGCCGGTTTTGATCTCGTAGCCCTGCTCTTTGGCCTGCGCCTCGGTCAATCCCAGACTGGCCACCTGCGGATGGCAGTAGGTGCAGCGCGGCATGTTGCTGTAATCGCTGATGGGCACAGTCTCCGCCCCGGCGATGGTTTCGGCGGCAATGATGCCCTGGGCGTGGGCCACGTGGGCCAGGGGCATCTTGCCGTTGAGGTCGCCCACCGCGAAGATGTGCGGGACGTTGGTGCGCATCACATCATCGACCGGCGCCCAGCCCCGTTCGCTGACCTTCACGCCCGCGGCTTCCAGGCCGATGCCCTGACTGTTGGGCTTGATGCCGATGGCCACCAGCACCTGTTGGGTCTCGACGGTCTCTTCCTTGCCGCTGGCCAGGTCTTTCACCCGCACCGTCACGCCCGCATCGCTCACGTCGATGCCCTCGGTGCGGGTGGCGGCCAGCAAGCGGATGCCCTGCTTGTGGAAATCTTTGGCCACCACCTGCGCCACTTCCGGCTCCTCGTTGGGCAGGATGTGCGGCAGCATCTCGACCACCGTCACTTTGACGCCGTACGTATTGTAAACATACGCAAATTCCATGCCGATGGGCCCGGCGCCGACAATGACGATGCTCTCGGGTAGATCATCCTGTATGATGGCCTGGCGATAGGTGACGATGCGCTTGCCGTCCACTTCCATGCCAGGCAACAGCGCCGGGCGGGCGCCCGTGGCCACAACGATGTTGGCTGCGGTGACCTTTTTGCCATCTATGTCCAGTTCATGTGGCCCGGTGAGCTTGCCAAAGCCCTTGATAACCGTGATTTTATTCTTCTTCATCAGGAATCCGACGCCCTTCACCAGGCGGCCCGAAACCTGACGGCTACGCTTGACGGCCACCGTGTAATCAACTTCCAGATGATCGAATTTGAATCCGAATGTCTTTCCCTGCCCCAGCAAATGCACGATGTCGGCGTTGCGAATCAGCGCTTTGGTGGGGATACAGCCCCAATTCAGGCAGATGCCGCCCAGATTTTCTTTCTCGACGACTGCGGTTTTCATGCCCAATTGGGCGGAGCGGATGGCGGCGACATAGCCGCCGGGCCCGCCGCCCAGAACCAGGACGTCATAGTCAAACTGGTTTGTCATCTTCTTATCTCTCCGTGAAGGTGAATGCGTGTCAGTGTAGTGTTGCACCCGCCATTATAGCACAAAGCGGCAATGCGGCTGGATGATTTTTCGCAGGCATGATGGCAACGGGCAGCGAAATGTCAGGTTTTTGGCATAAAAAGGCGTCAAACAAATGGAAATCTCACACAAGGTCGCTAAGATGAAGGAGAATCCGCACAAAAGGAGGCAGCCTTATGCAGAAATCTATCGCAGCGCTGAAACAACACCACGCCAATGCAGACCGCGAGGCGTTTTTTCAAGAGTTACTCGATGTCGCGCCCGGCCTGGAGGGCTATGTACGCAATCGTCTGGGCAATGCTGAGCACAACGGTCTCATCCCGTCCGGCCTTTACACCACCGACGACATCCTCGACGATGTTTTCCTCTATGCCTACGAACACTTCTCCGATATGGCTGAAGATGAGTCCGAGCTACGGGTGATGCTCTTTCAACTGGCCAACGACCGTTTGGACGCTATCATTCGCGAGGAGGCGTGGCATCATAACGCGGTCAGCCTGGAAGCTGTCCTGGAAGATGAACTGCGCCAGTTGAATGAAATCCCGCAAATGACCACTGACGCGGATGGCGATATCGTCATGGTCGAAGACCTGGACGACGCCGAAATAGAGCCGCCCGAACCCCGCGCCTTGCTACTGGAAGACAGCTTCGAGGATGAGATCATCGGGCAACTGGGCCTGGAAGGCGCTGTCATCAGGGGAAACCGGGCGATGGAGCAGCTCCTGGCCCGGCTCTACACTGAATTGCCCGCACAAAGCCGCATCATCTTCGACCTCTGGACCCGGGGCAAACTCAGCACTGATGAAATTGCCAGCGTGCGCGGTCTCAGCGTTCGGCAAGTGCAAGATGTGTTGAACCGCATTCAGCGCCGTTTCGAGAGCCTTATCGCTCATTCCTGACTCGGCTGATGTCTTTCCCGCCCCTTGATCTCATCACGCATGGAGACAAGGGGAGGCCCGTCGCGGGCGTAACCCTCCGCGGCTTTGCCCATTCGGGCGCCCACCCGCGCGGGGCCGCACATCATGCCCGCGGGCGGCTAAACCGCGTCCGATGAACGCCCGGTTGGTATCTTATCAATGAAGTTTTTGCTGGCTGTACAAAAAAATGTCTCACGCAAAGACGCAGAGCCGCAAAGGAAGAAAGAGGCATAGAAAAGCTTTGCGCCTTGGCGACTTTGCGTGAGATTAGCTTTTTTGGTTCTGGCTTGTCCCGGTTAGGCGTGAAGTTGATTCCATCCATCATCAGCATGCTCAAAGATGTACCGGACAAGAGATCTGCCAGCCTGACGTGCAAGGGGGTAGATTTTGACAAGCCCCACATAACTTTCATTTCGAGGCATGTATTCTATCAAGAACTCCTGTTCACCAAAGGTTGCCATTTGCTCATCTAGCGGCTTCTCCGAGACTATTCGAACAACGGGCGGAGACTTGTCCGCCAACAAAGGCGCCTCAACCTCCCATACCCAGTCGTTGGATTCTAAAGGGAGACCAGCCCTGACGATTTGACCGTCCTGTTTGATTCGTGGTGCATACGGAGTGGATGCAACCGGTAGAGGGATGTCGCTAACAACGCGCGCGACTTTCTCCAACTGAACCGGCAAAGTTGTCAGCGGTAATGGAGGGGCCACGTGGCTATAGGCTTCACCCACAAGAACAGCCCAAAACTCCTCGCCCACCAATCGGGCTAACGCATTCTCTAGCTCATCCATCTCATCCAGCGTGAAGATTCTTTTTCGCACCGCAAAACGCAACACAACATGCTGGCCAGCCTCTGGCAACGTAATGTATTCCACCAAGCGCATTTCATTCTGAAACGTGTCATAAACTCTTTCTCTGGCCTGCCTTACGCTTATTTGCAAAGTGGGTGAGATGCTGTAAAGCCCTTTCATAGTAGCACTCTATTTTGTGCCTAACGGTGAAATGGCACGTTATGTGCTTTATTCATAAAATTTACCAGCGTGCAAGATGTGAGCAGCTCTTTTCCATGGGTTAGTTGGTTTTTCATAAAATTCAAGCCCGTTGATGGAAGCCTGCCCCCAAGCTAATGCCGCATCAAGAAACGAGACAATATTTCCATTTCTCCATCCATTAGCTCCTGGACCATAAGGAGAACTTGGATTCATCTTTTCTTTTTGTTCCTCGTCATTGCGGTCTTGCATGAGTTCTTGAACAAAGTTCAAAAAATCCTGCTCCGATTCAACACTATCTGCTAATTGATATAAATCTTTGTAACTATACAGGTAGGCAACCATTGTAGGTACTGTCTCTTATACACATCTCC
>WGCR01000333.1 GCA_015493675.1 Anaerolineae bacterium | reverse complement strand
CCATGAGCATTGGCCGTATCCTGCTGTTGTTCATCATCAACTTCATCGCTATCTGGCGGCTGGACGCCCGTCTGGCCCTGATCTCCGTGGTCGCCGTCCCGGCGCTGGTGCTGATCTCTTACTTCTTCTTCAAGCGCATCGCCGACCAATACGAGCGCTATCAGGAGCAGGACGCGGTGGTCTCGTCCACCCTGCAGGAAAACCTCTCCGGCGTGCGGGTGGTCAAAGCCTTTGCCCGGCAGGCGTATGAAAAAGAAAAATTCGATACGGTAAGCTGGTTGAAGTACAAATTGGGCAAGAAGCTCATTTTCTTTCACTCGCTGTTCTGGCCCGGCTCCGATCTCATCGCCGGTTTTCAGATGCTCGTCGGTTATGTGGCGGGCGGCATCATGGCCATGAACGGAACGATCAGCATCGGCAGCTACCTGGCCTACATCGGGATGCTGGTGTACATCATCTGGCCCATGCGCAACCTGGGCCGGGTCATCGTCCAGACCTCCACGGCGCTGGTTTCCTACGAGCGGGTGGCGGCCATCATCCGCGAAGAAAAAGAACCGCTGGAAGATGGCGATTACCTGCCCGATGGCCCCGTAGCGGGCGATGTCCGCTTCGCGGATGTCAGCTTCTCTTATGAGGGCGAATCCCATACGCCCATCCTCAAACACATCAGTTTCCATTGCCGTCCAGGCCAGACAGTGGCGCTGTTGGGCGCTTCGGGCTCGGGCAAGACCACGCTGGTCAATCTGCTGCCACGCTTCTATGATTACACCGAAGGTCGTATTTTGCTGGATGATGTGGAACTGAGACGCTATCCCCGTCGCTTTTTGCGCAGCCAGATCGCCTTTGTCGAGCAGGAGCCCTTCCTCTTTTCCCGCACCTTGCGCGCCAACATCGCCTATGGCGCTGAGCGCGAGGTCAGTGATGAGGAGATTGTGGAGGCAGCCAGAGCCGCAGCCATCCACGACAGCATCCTCACTTTCCCCGACGGCTACGACACCCTGGTGGGCGAGCGCGGGGTCACCCTCTCGGGCGGACAGAAACAGCGTATCGCCATCGCCCGCGCCATTCTGCGCGATCCCCGCATTCTCATTCTGGATGACGCCACCAGCTCGGTGGACGCCGAAACGGAAGAGCTTATTCAGCAGGCCCTGCAGCGCTTGATGGCGGGCCGCACCACGTTCGTCATCGCTCACCGATTTCAGACGGTGATGAACGCAGACTTGATCATCGTGCTGGAAAAGGGCGAGATTGTGCAGATGGGCGATCACGAGACGCTCATCCGGCAGCCCGGTTTTTATCACGACATCTACAAACTGCAATCACGGCTGGATGAAGCCATGAGCAAGGATTTGGCATCATGACCGATAAAAAACAGCAATTCGAAGAGGAAGAATTTCAATCACAATTCAATGGCCAGGTGTTTATGCGCATCATGGCCCAGGCCAAAGATCACTGGCTGCTGGTGGTCGGCTTTCTGACGTCCATCATCCTGGTCTCGATCGCCGACGGCTATTTCACCTTTATCAGCAAGCAAATGATTGATGAAGGCATCATTGCTGGCGATCGGGCGCGCTTGCTCAGCCTGGCCCTGCAATACGGTCTGCTGGTCATTTTTTCCAGCATGGTCACTTTCGTGTTCATCTATCTGGCCGGACGGCTGGGAGAGCAGGTTCAGTACGATCTGCGAAAAAAGCTGTTCGATCATCTGCAAGAGCTCTCCTTCTCCTACTTCGACCGTACGCCCCTGGGCTGGATCATGTCACGCGTCACTTCCGACACCCAGCGCGTGGGAGATCTGGTCAGTTGGGGGCTGCTGGATATGGCCTGGGCGACAGTGAGCATCATCACGTCCTTCTATTTCATGTTTCGCATCAACTGGCAGTTAGCGCTTATCGTCATCCTGGTGCTGCCGGCGTTGATTCTGGTTGCCATTTATTTCAAAAAACTGATCCTGGTGGAATTCCGCAAAGTGCGCAAACTCAATTCCCGCATCACAGGTTCGTTCAACGAGAATATCACCGGCGTGCGGGTCACCAAGGCATTTGGCCGGGAAGAGCCGAATCTGATGGAGTTTGCCGATCTATCGCACGAACGCTACCTTGCGGGCTATCGGGCAGGATGGTTGTCGGCGCTGTTTTTGCCGGTGGTGCAGATCATCAGCGCCGTGGCTATCGGCGTGGTGGTGCTGGTGGGCGGACTCCAGGCC
>WGCR01000332.1 GCA_015493675.1 Anaerolineae bacterium | reverse complement strand
GCGATGTCATCTCGGGCCAGGCCGTGGCCGTGTTCAGAAAGGAGGGGTGGTGAGGGGAATAGTTGACAGGGGCTTGGGGGGAGATGTGAGCAAAGAGGACGCCAGATCACCCCTACCTGATTTCATGACTTTCTGCCGATTTTTTGCTCCGTTTTCTATGCGAGATCGGTATTGACAACACAAAAGAAAGGGCGTATGATCGGTTATAGAATCGTGGATTCCTTCTTTTTGGGTAGTGGTGCATTTGACTGAAATAACGCCACCTTCGAGCCAAAATCAGCCAGATTTGATCCATTACCTTCTTCTGTTTTCCTCATGGAGGAAGCGCCATGAAAATCAGGACTTTCATTCTATTGGGCTTGTTGGCAGGCATACTCATTGTTTTGCGCTTGACGTCTGTGACGACGACATTTGCAGAGCCTTCTGTCGTATTTCTGGTCGACAGTGATAGCGATGAGGGTGATGCGCATGTTGGCGATTGTATGTGCCGGACGAATTCCAACCTTGGCCTTTGCACCTTGCGGGCCGCTATCCAGGAAGCCAATGCCTGTACTGGATCGCAGACCATTCGTTTCGCGGGAGCTTATCATATTACGCCAGCATCGCCGCTGCCTACTCTTACTGATAATGGCACGGTCATCGACGCCAGTAATCAGTGGCATTTGCATAATGGCACGATGTTCCTGGGCCCTGGCGTCTATGTTCCAGGTGTAGTTCTTGACGGCAATAACGGCGCTTTCGATGGGTTCTCATTGACTGCCTCGAGTTGCGTCATCAAAGGGTTACAAATCCAAAATTTCGGGCATTACGGCATCTATATCCACGGCAACGCGAATGGTAATCAAATTGGCTGGACGGGCGAACACGATAAAAATGTCATCTCTCTGAATAAGTGGAATGGCATTCTGATCAAAGGCGACAATGCTACGGGCAATGTGGTTGAGAATAACTATATTGGCGTCAATCCGGCGGGTTTCAATGACGACACCCTTTGGGACGGTATCGCTGATTGGGGAAATGGATGGCATGGCGTCAGCATTTGGGATGGCACGCTCAATGTGGTTAGAAATAATCGCATCGGCGGCAATAATTGGAGCGGCATTGCCATCGACCATGCTGGCAACACGACTGTTTCCCTGAATGAAATAGGCCAGAGCGGGGACGGAAAGGTTTTTGGCAACGGCGCCTATGGGATTCATATCGGCAATGGGGCACGCGATGCAACGATTATGTTCAATCTGATCGCTAACAATCGTCGCGGTATTTTTCTGACAGGAGGAAGTTCGGACGTAAATATCGCACGCAATCATATCTGGTCCAACGACGCCACTTCGTTGACGACGAACATCGGTGGGGGAATCCTGGCCCAAGGCGCCGACACCAGGGGAAGCATTGATAACAACGACATCCGAAATAACAAGGCCCGCTTTGGCGGTGGGGTGGCTGTCACTGATGGCGCTATGGCCAATATCAATCGAAACACCATTCGGGCAAATCATGCAGTGGCGGGCGGGGTACAGCAAATGGGCGGCGGGGGCGGCATCTATCTCCACAACACCCTGGACATGGCCAATCAAATCATTTATATCTACGCCAATCAGATTTTGGGCAACGCTTTCGACAATGGCGGCACAGCCGATCCACAGGGATTTGGGGCTGGCATCTTCCTGGATGAAGTCCCTGAAGTGCTCGTGTGGGCCAACGATATCATCAGCAATACGGTTAGCAGCGAGCGGGGCGGTGGCGGCGGCATCGCTGTGCAAGGGGCGGGGAGTGTGGAAATCGTCGGTAATCAAATTCGTGAAAATGTGAGTGAAGTGTCCATGCAACGGAGCGGGGCCGGCATTGCGCTCAAATTCGTGAGCAACACCGCGCCGACGATCATCTCCGAAAACTGGCTGTCCCAGAACCGGGCGACCTCTGGGGGCGCTATTTACATGTATCGCAGCAGCCCGGCCAGCATTTACAATAATGTCATTGCTCGCAACTGGACGAACGGCATTTACCTGGAAGCCCCCGCCTCCCCTTCCGCAAGCGCTTACCAAATCACGAACAACACCATTGCTTACAACCACAGCAATGGCCTGTTCCTCAACGACAATGCTATCCAGCTCGTCAACACCATCGTGGCGTTTAATCGGATTTACGGCGTTTATATGTCGGGGAGCAGCTCGGTGCAGCCTGACGCCACTGTAATCTGGCATAATGGCAATGGTGAAACCAATCAAGCATTCACCTATCGCCACGTGAATCCCCTTTTCATAAACGCGGGTCAGGATATGTATGGATTGCGGCCCGAGTCGCCCTGCCTGAACACCGCAAACTCTTCACGCGCGCCAACACATTCCTACAATGGATTACGGCGTCCTCAGGGGGCTGGCGCAGATATTGGCGCTTTCGAGATGGGATTGCAGTTCCTGCCCCAAACGTTGCACTGAGGTTTAGGTGGATCGTCGCGGGGATCGTCATGTCTGAGTCGCCACCTGCACCCCTCTCTACCTGAACGCCATCCGCCCTCGTATTGGTCAGCCTCTCCCTACTGGGCTAAGATGAAACGACGTCATCTCGGACCAGGCCGTGGCCGTGTTCAGGAAGGAGGGGTAGTGAAGGGTTGCCAATCAGGGGACTATCTGTTAAAATAGACCTAAGATAATTTCTATTTTAGGTTTGTTTTAACACATGATGACGCAAACACAACACGTCCTTGCTCTCGCCGCTGAAAAAGGCCTGATCTCCGGCGCTGACCTGAAACCCTACGACCTCCCCGGCTCTCTTCTCAATCGTCTCCATGCAGAAGGAAAGCTGATGAAGGTGGCCCGCGGGATGTACATGCTGTCCGATCACGATGTCGATCCCTGGCTGGACTTCGCTATCGCCGCCAAGCGCTATCCTCATGGCGTCATTGCCCTGCTCTCGGCCCTGGCTTTCCATGGTCTGACCACCCAATCCCCCCACCAGGTGTGGATGGCGGTGCGCTATGGGCAGATGCCGAGACTTCGGGACAGGGGCATGCGTTTCGTCACCATGTCGGGCGAGGCCTTCGAGGCGGGCGTGGAGACCCACATCATCGAGGGCGTGCCGGTGAAAATCACCAATCCCGCCAAGACGGTGGCCGATTGCTTCAAGTTCCGCAACCGGGTTGGGCTGGATGTGGCCCTGGAAGCCTATCGGGATTTCGAGCGCCAGGGCGGCGACATGGAAGCCCTGTGGCGCTACGCCAAAATCGACCGGGTGGACCGGGTGATGCGGCCCTATCTGGTGGGTATGGGGGTGTGATGGCGCGCAACGTTCCGGCATCGGTCAAACAACAATTGCTCAACCTCAGCCGCGCCCAGGGTTGGAATTTCAATCTACTGCTGGTGCGCTACGCCAATGAGCGGCTGCTGTACCGCCTCAGTCAGTCCCCTTATGCCGATCAACTCGTGCTCAAAGGCGCGTTTCTATTCATCTATTGGGGCGGGGAGTCGCATCGGCCCACGCGGGACATCGATCTGCTGGGCTATGGCCTGGAGGATGCGGCCACCATGGAGCAGGTGTTCCGTGACATATGCCTGACGCCGGTCGTGGATGACGGGCTGCGCTTTGATGCGGACAGCATCCGGGTCAGGCCCATCCAGGAAGGACAGGAGCAACATGGTTTTCGCGTGCAGCTCATCGCCTATCTGGGCAAGGGACGCATCCCGTTGCAGGTGGACGTAGGCGCCGGGGATGTGGTGACGCCCGGGCCTGAGACCATCGAGTTTCCCACGCTGTTGGACGCGTTTCCGGCGCCGCAACTGAAGGCGTATCCTCAGGAAGTGGCTATCGCCGAAAAGACCCACGCCATGATCGACAAGGGGCTGAAGAACAGCCGCATGAAGGATTTCTACGACCTGTGGGCGCTCTCGCAGCATTATGCCTACGATGGCCGCAGGTTGACTGCGGCGCTGCGCAACACCTTCGCTGCCAAGGGACTGCCTGTTCCCGCGCACATTCTGCCCCTGTCGCCAGCTTTTTCTGAAGATGAGGAGAAACGGCGGCAATGGCGGGCGTTTGTCGGCAGAATTGAGCTCGATGCGCCAGCCTGGTCAGAGATCATCGCCCGGCTCAATGATTTTCTGGAGCCTCCTTTGCAGGCGGTGCGGCAGGGAAAATCCTTCGAAGCAAAGTGGGAACCGGGCGGACCGTGGCGTTTGATCGAGAACAAGCGAGGCGGATGATGAGAACGGCAATGCAAGAGCAAATCGTCACGCAAACTGAACTGGCGCGTCGTACGCGTGCGATCCTGCAACAGGCTATGGAAGGCCACATTATCCTGGTGCATCGCTTTGGCGAGGAGCAGATCGCCCTGCTGGATATCCACGACTATCGTCTGTTGCGGGCCGTAGCCAATTACAAGGCGCGGCCACAAGCGCCGGTGGCGCATCAGGAAGAAGCGCCCGCCGGACTGGATGACACGCGCGTGGAAGAGGCCTGGAATCAGCAAGTCTCGCAGGCGGCCTGGGACCTGGTCATCCATGCCTATCTGGATGGGGACATCAGTCTGGGCCGGGCTGCGGCGCTGTTGGGCCTCAACCGATGCGACCTGCAGGCCCGATTCCAACGACTGGGTCTGTCCTTACGAACCGGGCCGGGGGATGTTTCGGAAGTCATAAAAGTTTCATCGACCTCGCATCGTTAGGGCGACATAGGAAGTAAACGCATGAACACACTGACTGCCTGGTGGTCTCTCTTTCTCTATCTGGCTTTTGCCTCCGCCCGATGGCGGACGTTATGGCGCAGGGGCTTTCAGCGCGTGGGGGACTGGATCGCACTCGTGCTGCTAACGCCCATGC
>WGCR01000331.1 GCA_015493675.1 Anaerolineae bacterium | reverse complement strand
GCATGATCAAGCTCTTGTCCCACTCCTCGGGAGAGGAAGCCAGCATCTGGGGTTCCGGGCGAGAATTCAGGCCCACGACGTCCACCGCCAATCGCTCCAGCATAGGCTCCAGCACTTCCACGGTGGAGCCATGGGCATAATCCACAGCAATGGAAAAACGCCGACGTCTGATTTCCTCATGCCGCAAAGCAGCCAGGAATGCACGGGAATAGCGTTTCTCAACCTCGACAGCATAAGCTATCGCCCCGATTTCATCCACCTGCACCCGCCGAAAGTCCTCGCGAAAGAAGAGCCGTTCAACTTCCCGCTCTTTGGCCCGGCCCAGATTGAGGCCGCGCTGATTGATAAAGCGAATATCGACCACCTGGCGATCGTGCGGCGAAATGCGCACGTGCACGCCCGCTTTGGCCTCGGTGTTGCGGGTGAAGTAGCGCGCCACGGGCGCCGGCTGCGTCCGTAGATCCATCACCTGCACCCCCGCCGCAGGCAAACCGGAGATAATGGCCCGTTTCAGCATACGCGAGGCCGGGTGCATGTCACGATTGATGGTGACAACGCTGCCTTTGGGAAAACTGGCGCCAAAAGCCACCCCCAGCTTCGCTGCAAACTCAGGCGAGAGGTCCACATTCACCACGCCGGTGACGCCGAATCGCCCAAACAAGGCGCGGCGCCCCTGTCCGCCCCAAATGATGCTCTCCCGCACCTCTGCGCCTGGCTCCACCTCCTTGTTGGGCCATATCTTGACATTGGGATGAATGACCGCGCCCTCGCCCACGATCGTCTTGTCGCCAATCACCACTCCCTGATGCACGTGTGCGTTGCGTCGCAGCACGCATTGCTTGCTGATGATGGCGCCGTTGATCTCGACGCCTTCGCCCACATAACAGCCTCGCCACAAAATGCTACGAGAAATCGACGCCCGCTCATGCACCACCGTATCATCCCGGATCACGGCAGGGCCCTGCACCACGGCCCCCGCCTTGATGCGCACATTGTCGCCCAGAAATACGGGCCCGGTCACCTGAGCCGCAGGATCGATGAATACATTTCTTCCCAACCAGACATCGGAAGCAATCAACTCGCCAAAAGGACTATGCCGCACTCGGTCTTCCAGCATATCGAAAGTCGCCTGCATATAGGCCGGAGGCGCGCCGACATCACACCAGTATCCCGGCGCCGCCAGGCCATACAAAGGCCGATCTTCTCGCAACAGCAGCGGAAACAGATCATTACTGAAATCAAACGGTTCATTCTCGGGCGCGACCTTGAAAATATCGGTGTTGATAACGTAAATGCCGGTATTCACCAAATCGGAAACCACCTCCGCCCAGCCCGGTTTTTCTACGAACTGTACGATACGGCCATCAGGTTCGGTGATGACCATACCATATTCCAATGGATTAGAGGTGCGGTGCAACGCCACAGTCACATCCGCCTTGCGCTCTTCATGAAAAGCTATCAGACGTCGCAGATTGATGTCCGTTACAGAATCGCCGCTGACGATGAGCACAGATTCGCCAAAGTCAACCAGGCCCGATTTCATGGTATTGAGCACGCCGCCCGCGGTGCCCAAAGGCGATTCCTCCACCGCATAGCGCAATCTGACTCCCAACCCCGCGCCCTCGCCCAAATGCCCCTGAAACAAATCCGCCTGATGTTGCAACGTGAGAATAATATCGCTTACGCCAAAACGCCGCAGCCACTCGATAATGTGTGTGACAACCGGCTTGTTCACCAACGGAATCAGCGGCTTCGGGCGGGAGAGCGTCAGGGGGCGCAATCTGGACCCCTGTCCCCCCGCCATAACAATGGCTTTCATAAGACAGGCTCACATGAGAGCGACAGGAACTCGGCGAGACGCAGAAGAGCATAAAAGTAACTCTTCATATTTAAGGATACCATATTCGATCAAGATCGAAAGACCGAAGAAAGGGCGACGATCGGGAATTGACAGACATTTATCGTATAATGAAGCATGATCACTTTGCAAGGCGTTGTCGAACGCATCACCTTTCATAACCCCGAAAATAGCTACACCGTGGCCAAGGTGGCGACGCGGCGCGGCCTGGTGACGGTGGTGGGCAATATGGCCGGAATCCACGTGGGTGCGTCGATTGAGATGCGGGGCGAGTGGGCCAATCATCCCAAGTTCGGGCGGCAGTTCAAGGTGCAGGATTATCGCACGGTGCTGCCGGCCACGGCCGCGGGCATCGAAAAATATCTGGGCTCGGGGCTGATCAAGGGCGTAGGCCCGGTGACGGCCAAACGCATCGTGCGGCATTTTGGCGCGGATGCGCTGCGCATCATCGACGAGGAGCCGGATCGACTGAAGGAGGTGCTGGGGGTGGGCAAGAAGCGGGTCGAGATGATCAAAACTGCGTGGGAGGAGCAGCGCCAGATCAAGGAGGTGATGATCTTCCTGCAAAGTCACGGCGTGAGCACGGGCCTGGCCGTGAAAATCTACAAGCATTACGGCGATGCGGCCATCGGCGTGCTGCAAACCAACCCCTATCAGCTTCAGCGAGATATTTTCGGCATCGGTTTCAAGACCGCGGACAAGATCGCGATGGCCCTGGGCATTCCTCACGACAGTCCGGAGCGGGTGGCCGCGGGCGCGCAGTATGTGCTCAGCGAGGACACCAACGAGGGCAATGTCTTCACCCCGCGCGAGGAGTTGGTTAAGAAGGCCGCAGAGCTGCTGGAGGTTCCGCCCGAGTTGGTGGAGGAGGCCATCGCCCGGCTGCAAGCGGAGCAGCAGGTGCAGGTGGAGCCGGTGCGCTACGAGGCCCGCGGCGAATCCTTGCAATTGCGAGAAACCCAGGCGGTGTATCTCACCCCCATGTATTACAGCGAGGTGGGCGTGGCCCATCGTCTGCGGCAGATCAACGACGCCCGTCTGGCCACGGGCGTGACGCGGCTGCCCGCGTTCCAGCGCTTCGATTGGGCGCAGGCGTTTCGCTATTTGCGGCAGCAATTGGGCGTCGATCTGGCCCCGGCCCAGCGCCAGGCCGTGCAGACTGCGCTCACCCACGCGGTGACGGTGCTGACGGGCGGGCCCGGCACTGGCAAGACCACCACCTTGCGGGCCGTCATCCGTCTGCTGCGAGCCGCGGGCGCGAGTTTCGTGCTGGCCGCGCCCACGGGCCGGGCCGCCAAACGCATGAGCGAGGTCACCGGCGCCGAGGCCAAGACCATCCACCGCCTGCTGGAGGTGTCGCCGGGCGAGGGGTTCAGCTTCAAGCGCAATGCCGAAAATCCCCTGGACGCAGACATGGTCATCGTGGACGAAGCGTCGATGCTGGATGTACTGCTGACCAATCATCTGCTCAAGGCCATCCCGCCGGGCGCGCATTTGCTGCTGGTGGGGGATGTGGATCAGTTGCCATCGGTGGGCGCGGGCAATGTGCTGCGGGATATCATCGATTCGGGCGAGGTGGCGGTGGTGCAGTTGCAGACCATCTTCCGCCAGGCCGCGGGCAGCTACATCATCACCAACGCCCATCGCATCAACCAGGGCCAGATGCCTCTCTTCCCCAAAGACGCCCAGGATTTCTTCCTCTTTCCCATCGAGGATGTGGACGCGGCCGCGGACATGGTGGTGGATCTGGTGGTGCGCCGCATCCCCAACCGCTTCGGCATCCCCAGTCGCGAGATTCAGGTGCTGACGCCCATGCACCGGGGCCCGCTGGGCGTGGCCGCGCTCAACGCCCGCTTGCAGCAGAAGCTGAATCCCCCTGCGCCCCAGAAGCCGGAGAAGGCCCAGGGGGGCCGCACGCTACGCGTGGGCGACCGGGTGATGCAGATTCGCAACAATTACGATCTCGATGTGTTCAACGGCGACATGGGCGTGATCGCGGGCGTGGACGCCATCATGCACACGCTGACGGCGGATTTCGATGGTCGGGCCGTGAGCTACGATTGGGCGAATCTGGATGAGCTGACTCACGCCTGGGCCGTTTCGGTGCACAAGAGCCAGGGCTCTGAGTTTCGGGCGGTGGTGATGCCGGTGCACACCACGCACTACATCATGCTGCAACGCAATCTGCTCTACACGGGCGTGACCCGGGCCAAAGAGCTGGTGGTGCTGGTGGGGACGAAGCGGGCGGTGGGCATTGCCGTGCGCAACGACAAGGTGGCCGAACGCCACACCGCGCTGGCAGAGCGACTCAGCAATCCCGCTCGCTAACTCATCATACTCAAAACACTAGACATAACACCAGAGTCGTAACCAGGGCGGACGGAAAAAAGAGCAATCTCACACAGTTTCTCTATCAGAACACCATCAGACTTTTTCACGTTTTTACAACATCACAAGACTGCGAGTTGTGTCATGTGTTCCATCCGTTATAATCATTTATGTGTTCCTAACCTGGTAGAGCCAGAACCAAAAAGAATGACCTCACGCAAAGGCGCCAAGGCGCTAAGCTTTTCTTTGCCTCTTTTTTCCTTTGCGACTCTGCGTCTTTGCGTGAAACATTTTTTATACTGCTAACAAAGACTTCATTGATAAGATACCAATCATTTCTCGTGCTTTGCCTCGGGTAGAGCCTCACCAAAAGGAAGGAATCTATGCGTATCCGTACTGTTTCCATTGTTGTGCTCGTTCTGGCTCTGGTTGTGTTGGCTGCATTGGCGGTCAGTGCGGGCCCCCGGGCCCAGGCCAACGGCCCGGCGTTCAAACATCTGGCCGGCCCGGCTTCTGATATCGCAGCAGGCGTGATGGCCCTG
>WGCR01000330.1 GCA_015493675.1 Anaerolineae bacterium | reverse complement strand
CCCAGGAACTTTATGACGAGTTATTACAGGAGAAGGGGCTGCTATGAGCCTGCATCGTGAAAGTTTGTGGACCGGGCCCGAGCGACGGCGACAACTGGCCCTGCTGCTCGGCGATGTCTTGATCATCATTCTCAGCACCATTTTGGCAGTGTTCATCCGCCTGACGGTTTTCGAAAGCATCCCCTGGCAGAAAGTGCAACTGTGGCCACTGCCCAGCGGCGCCTTTTCCCTGCTCATCGCCTTTCTCTTCGCACTCTATGTTTTCGATCAATATAATCTGGCCCGCGACATCGCCCAACGCTCCAACACGGCGGTGCTGTTCCTGTCCACCTTTGTGGGCATGGCCCTGGCCGCATTCATCTCCTTCTTCCTGCGCGGCCTGCAATTGGGTCGTATTGTGGTGCTGGTGCAATGGCCATTGGCCTTTATCGGGCTCTACCTGTGGCGGCGGGCCTTTCACGCCTATCTCCTGCGCTTCACCCGGCCCAAACGGGTGCTGCTGGTGGTGGATAATCCGGTGGAACAAGGCATCGAGGCGGAAATCAGTGATCGGCCCCTGGGCGATTACGAAGTCATCGGCGCGTTCACCATCACCTCCATGCGCGACAAGCAGGATGATGGCAACTGGGAATTGCTGGATGATCGGGGACGAACGCTGGAGCAGGCCGTACGCGAGGAAGAAGTCAACGTGCTGGTTTTCTCCGCCCGCGCCGGCTTTCCGCCCCAATATCTGGAACAGGCCATCGACTGGAAATTCGATGGCATCGGGGTGTATGATGCGGCCAATTTCTACGGCGCCATGACAGGACGGGTGCCCATCGAGACCATCGACGCCCGCTGGATTCTCACCTATCTCAGCCAGCCTTACGGGTCACCGGTGGTGCGACAACTGAAACGGGTCATCGATATTTTCCTGGCGCTGCTGGGCCTGATTCTCTCCCTGCCCTTCTGGCCGCTGTTAATGCTGATCATCAAACTGGATTCGCCGGGTCCCGCCATCTTCCGTCAGGAACGCCTCGGCATGAGGCAACGCCC
Source organism: Anaerolineae bacterium (assembly GCA_015493675.1). Classification (GTDB taxonomy): domain Bacteria; phylum Chloroflexota; class Anaerolineae; order J102; family J102; genus M2005. The sequence continues at coordinate 2,765 of WGCR01000330.1, read as the reverse complement.
CATCATCATCGCAAAATTCCGGTCCATGCACCACAAATACGAAGAGGAGGGGGAGGCTGCGTACGCCCAGGCCGAAGACCCACGCGTCACACGGGTGGGCAAATGGCTGCGTAAAACCCGGCTGGATGAATTGCCCCAGCTGTGGAATGTGCTCAAAGGCGAACTCAGCATGGTGGGCCTGCGCCCTATCCGCAAAGTGAACGCCGATCGGCTGGCCCAGAAAATCCCTTTTTATCACCTGCGCTTCAGCATGAAACCGGGCCTCACCGGCTGGCCGCAAATCCGCTACCGCTACGCGGATGACGACATTTCACATCTTCACAAATTCGAATACGAACTCTATCACATCCAGAACGCCAGCCTGGCCTTCGATCTCTATCTCATCGTCAAAACGCTGCAAATGATCGTCTTCGGGCGGGGCCAGTGATGATCATTCAAATCGACGAAACTTGCTCCATTCCGCCGACGCGTCTAAGATAACGGGTCACCGACATTGGGCTGGCGCCCAGTCATTGACCTCATCTTTTTGTAACGACTAACGACCAACTTGTCGCTGCCAAACCTGCTGAATCTGCGCACCAAAGACGAAAGTTGACAAAAATGGACGAACATCAACGAAAGAGTCTTCGTCAACCTTCGTTTCATCGTCTATTTTCGTCCAGCAAGGACACAAACAGCACATCCAACGAGGCCGCGCTGGCAACCCAGGCAGTTACATCTTCTTTCTGATTGATCTCATGTCCACATTTCGAGCCATCATCAAGACCATGCGTCCCAAGCAGTGGACGAAAAATATCATCGTCTACGCGGCGTTGATTTTTGACGGAAAATTTCTGGAACCAGACCTTTTTCTCAAGACCACGGCCCTGTTCATCCTCTTTTGTCTGGTTTCCAGCTCGGTCTATCTGCTAAACGATTTGGTCGATATCGAAAAAGACCGGGCTCACCCCCTGAAACGCAATCGACCGCTGGCCTCGGGAGCCCTGAAACCAGTCTATGCCGTCGTGGCCATGGTGATTCTGTTGGGCGTCTCACTGCCCATTGCCTACCTGCTGGACAGCGCCGCAGCACTGATTCTGGCCGGTTATTTTCTGATGAACGTGGCCTATTCCTTCTGGCTGAAGAATATGGTCATTCTGGACGTGCTGACCATTGCCGCCGGCTTTGTGCTGCGGGTGGCCGCGGGCGCAGCGGTGGTGCAGGTGGAACGCTTTTCCCCCTGGCTTTATGTGTGCATCACCCTCATCGCTCTGCTCATCGCCCTGGGAAAACGCCGGGCCGAACTGGTGGCCCTGGAGGACGGGGCGGGAGAACACCGGGCCATTCTCGATGAGTACAACGTCAATTTTCTGGATCATCTCATCAGCCTGACCACGGGCGCGACCATCGTCACCTATTCGTTGTACACCTTCTCGGCTCAAAATCTGCCCGAGAATCACCTGATGATGCTCACCATCCCCATCGTCATCTATTTCCTCTTCCGCTATCTTTATCTCATCCATGTCAAGCATCTGGGCGGAGCGCCCGATGAACTGATTTTCAAAGATAAGCCCCTGTTTTTCTCGGCAGCGTTCTGGGGACTGGCCGCGATGGTGATCCTGTATTTCTCCAATTATCATCTGTTGTAAATTGAACGCTTGCAGCCGGGCGGCATCATGCTTCCCAGGGCAACAAGGCCCGCTCCAGCACAAAATCCACCTCATCCGGGTCCAGGCCGGGCCAGCCAAAACGACCGAAATCAGTGTAGCCGCGAGCATCGAAGACCACGCCCTCTGCCTCCAGCCGGGTTTGCTGGTCATCCGCCGTGTGTTCCGCATGGCGGATGGAGCAGCGGCCCGATTTATTGATAACGCGCTGCCAGGGGATGAGCCGGGATTGCTCGGGCGTCAGCGCGTTCAGCGCCCACCCCACCGTGCGCGCGGCCCCGGGTGCGGTCAGCATCTCGGCGATACGTCCGTACCATGTCACCTGGCCGGGCGGAATTTGCAGGGTGATGAGCCAGACCTTCTCGAAAAAACTGCGTTCGGGCATCGAATAACCTCCAGGCCCCTTCGGCAACGGCGTCGCGATAAACTACGCTGGGCTATCGCCGAAGCATTGAATATCTCGAAAGAGCGCTTCAGTCGCGACGAACTTTGCGCCGCGCGATCTCCAACTCGTCGGGCGTATTCACATTCATCAGCGGCAGCAGATCAGGGCTGATACGGCGCAGGTCCGCCTCCGGCGCCTGCCTCACCCGCACTTGCGGATGAAAAGCGATGAGGCGGCGCTGGCCACGGGCAATGGCCTGCTCGATGGCGGGCAAACAGCTCTCGCGGCGATAGACCGCGCAGAGCGGATGCAGACGATCCCGGGCGTGCGGAATCACGACATCGTAGCCGGGAGCCAGCGAAATCAAATAACGCAGAAAGTCGGGGGCCAGAAAGGGCATATCCACCGCCACCAACAGCGCCAGCTCGCCGCGGGCGGCTTTCAGGCCCGAATAGAGCCCCATCAGCGGGCCATAACCGTGCCGGACATCAGGGATAATCGGGCGTTGCAGAAAACGATAGGGCCCGGCGTCGTTGGCAATGATCAGGATGTCGTCGGTCAACACCGCCAGCGCCTGCGTCACCCGCTCGACCATCATCTGCCCCGCCAGCGTCAGCAGCGCCTTGTTTTGCCCCATGCGGCTGCTGGCTCCGCCAGCCAGAATCAGCCCGGTGAGAGATATCGCTTCAGTCATTCTTTATCGACGCAAACCAAAACACCGAGCGCCGCTGACG
>WGCR01000329.1 GCA_015493675.1 Anaerolineae bacterium | reverse complement strand
GGTGACCATCGGCTGAAAAACCGTCACGCCCAATTCAACGCCTTTTTGCAGCACCCACTCAAAGCGCTCTCCCTTGCTGAGGGCCTGACACAAAACCAACTCGCCCGCGGGCTCGCCCGTAGCAGCCATGCGGGCCAGGATGCGTCCGCCCGCCGCCCCCTTCTCTAGGTGCGTCAACGCCACCCGAAACGCGCGCCCCCGGCCATCCAGCACCAACACCTCTTCGCCTGGATGCAGGCGCAACACCGAACGCATCTGTCGGGCAATTTCAGACGAAAAAACAACCTGCTCGCCCTGAAAAGACTCGGGCGGAAGAAAAAAACGATGCACTACGCCTCCCGACGCACGGCCATCGCCAGCCAGTCGCCTTCTGTCGCCACATCGACGATGACCAGGCCCGTCGCCCGCAGCGCCAGATCCACCACTTCCCGGCGCTGGTGAATGATGCCCGACAACAGCAAAACCCCTTCCGGAGTCACCCGCTCCGCCAAGCCCTGATGCAGCAGTAAATCGGCAATGACATCGGCCAGGATGTTAGCTGTCACCAGGGGGAACTTGCCTGATTCAGGAACAGAATCCACGAACAACGACAGACTGTCCCGCACAGAATTCAAACGGGCGTTGGCCTCAGCCGTGCGCACCGCCTCGGGATCGATATCGGTGGCGATGACCCGGCTGGCTCCCAGTTTTACGGCGGCGATAGCCAGAATGCCGGATCCGGTCCCCACGTCCAGCATCACGCTACGCGGAGGCAGGTATTTCTCCAGCAGGCGTAAAATCAGCCGGGTGGAAGGATGCGCACCGGTGCCAAAAGCCATGCCCGGGTCCAGACTGATGATCACATCCCCCGGCCCCAGCAATGGATCCTCCCACGACGGTGAAACGACGATGCGCTGGCCAATCCGCAGCGAGTGATAGTGTCGCTTCCAGGCCTCCGCCCAATCCTCCTCAGCCAGGTGTTTGATCTGCGGCGGACCGTAAACGTCGGCATGAGGTTGTCGCGATAAGGCTGCCAAAACGCTATCCAGCAGATGTCTGTGCTCGGGCGTATCGGAGAGGTAGCCGCGCAGAAACACCTGAGCGTTTTCCGTTTCGCCATAAGGGCCAAACCCGCTCAACTCCACGACCACGCCGCCATGAAAATAAGGCGTCAGCCATGCTTCGGCCGCCCGCACCGCCTCCGATTCCGGATCAATCGTGGCCACAGGCAGGATGAATTCGAGTAGATCGGTCATTACAATCCCAGCGCTTCCTTCATCCGGTCGAAAAAGCCGTTATGACCATTACTCTCTTCCACTGAAACCGGCGAAAGGATCTCGGCCAAACGACTGAACAACTCGCGCTGCTCGTCGGTCAATTCAGAATTTTTGGGGATGCGCACGTTGACGGTGATGAGCATATCGCCGCGGCCGTTGCCCCGCAGATGGGGCACGCCCAGCCCGCGCAGGCGCAGCACCTTGCCCGGCTGTGTGCCCGGTGGAATTTTCACCAGCTTGGGGCCGTCCAGGGTGGGCGCCTCCACCTCCGATCCCATCACCGCCTGGGCGATATTGATGGGCAATTCCAGCAGAATGTCATCATCCACTCGCCGGAAAAGTTTGTGCGGCTTGACGGAGAGAAAAACATAGAGATTCCCTGTCTGTCCGCCGCGCTGGCCCGGTTCGCCCTCGCCCGGCAGGCGGATGCGAGTGCCATCCTGCACCCCGGCCGGAATCTTCACTCGCAGCCTGCGCGTCACCTCCACCTTGCCGGAACCATGACATTCCCGGCAGGGCGTGGTCACGATCTCGCCCGTCCCCTTGCAGCGCGGGCAGGTGGTGACATTGACAAACGTGCCGAAAATGGTCTGCTGGCGTTGACGCACCTGCCCCATGCCGTTGCAGGTGGGACATTTCATCGGCTGAGTGCCAGGTTCAGCGCCCGAGCCATGACAGCGCGGGCAGGTCTCGTGACGGGTGACCTCGATCTCCTTCTCGGCCCCCATCACGGCTTCCTCGAACTCGATGGTCAGATCATAGCGAATATCCGCGCCGCGCGACGGCCCCTGGCGGCTGCGGCCGCCACCGCCCCGGCCGCCAAAGCCGAAACCGCCGCCGAAAATCTCCTCAAAAATATCGCCGATGTCGGTGAAACCGGCCCCGCCCGCAGGCCCGTAGCCGCCTGCGCCCGCCGCGCCGGAGACGCCGGCATGCCCAAAACGATCATAAGCCGCTCGTTTCTGATCATCGCCCAACACCTCGTACGCCTCATTGATCTCCTTGATGCGCACATCAGCGTCCGGGCCATTATAGATATCAGGATGGTACCTTTTCACCAGCTTGCGATAAGATCGTTTGATCTCTTCAGTTGAAGCGGTTCGGGCAACGCCCAGAATCTCATAATAATCTCGTTTTGCCATAAATCGCCGTTATCCAATAAAAATATTTTGAGTGTCGGATCAGGTTTAACCGGTTGTCATCTCAACCAAAAATACCGATTGTCATTCTTTTGCCACGAAGACACGAAGAAGATGAAGGCACGAAGTATTTTTCTTTATTTTTCCCTTCGTGTCTTCGAAAAATGGCTCAACAGGAATTCAGGGGGTCCCCCGACCTCCGGGAGGTGGACGAGTAACTTTTGGCTTGGCCGGGCGGTTTTGTCC
>WGCR01000328.1 GCA_015493675.1 Anaerolineae bacterium | reverse complement strand
AGGCATTATTGCAGCAGGAAGCGAGAAAACCGCAGAAGCCGGTGCGGAGATGCTGCGGGCGGGAGGCAACGCCGTTGATGCGGCGGTGGCTGCTGCTTTCGCCAGTTTTTTGGCTGAACCCACGTTGGTTGCTCCCGGCGGCGGCGGTTTCGCCCAGATCTTCCGGCATGACGACGCCCGCTCCTGGCTGTATGATTTTTTCGTTGATTTCCCGGGTCTGGGATTGACGCCCGAAACCTGGCCGGATCCCGTAGATTTTTATGCGATTACCGTGGATTATGGCCCGGCGCATCAGCTTTTTCACATCGGCCGGGCCAGTGTCGCCACGCCGGGGCTGATTGCCGGCCTGTGCCGGATGCAGGCCGATCTGGGACGATTTCCCCTGCGCACAGTCCTCGAACCGGCCATTCACTACGCCCGTCACGGCGTTCCTGTCGGGCAGTTCGGAGCCTACGTGGGCGAGCTGCTTTACGATATCTTTGCGGCGGATGATGAATTGGCCCGATTGTTCGGCGCTCCTCATGCTTTTTTGCGAGCAGAGCATCTCTATAAAAATCCCGATTTGGCCGACACGTTGGAGGCGTTGGGACGTGAAGGCCCTGATTTGTTCTACAAAGGCGAGGTTGCCCGCGCCATTTTACAGGATCAACAGGCGCATGGCGGTTTGCTGACAGCCGAAGATCTGGCTGCCTATCAGGTCACCGTGCGCAAACCGCTGCATCAGCATTACCGCCAGTATGAGTTTCTCACAAATCCGCCTCCTTCCCGCGGCGGCGCCCTCATCGCCTTCTCATTGGCCTTATTGGCGGATTATGATTTGGCCCGGCTGCCTTTTGGCGACGCCGAGTATCTGGAAGTGCTGACAGAGGTCATGCGGCAGACCAATCTCGCTCGCCCTCTGTTCGATATTTCCGGAGATGCCGATGCCTTTCTGTCTGCCGATAATATCCAATATCATGGGGCGGAGCTCGCCCGTCGATTACGGGAGCATCGGCGCCGACACCCTCGTGATATCCCTCCGCCCATCGAGCATAACAACACCAGTCACATCAGCGCGCTTGATGGCGATGGCAACCTGGTGGCGCTGACCACCACCGCCGGTGAAACGCCCGGTTTCGTCGTTCCTGGCACAGGCGTCATCCTCAATAACATCCTCGGAGAAGCTGATTTGCACCCCAATGGTTTTTTGCAGGGCCAGCCGGGCGTGCGTATCGGATCCATGATGGCTCCAACCGTGGTTCTGCACGACGGCGACCCCGTTCTCGCTGTGGGATCCGGCGGAGCCAATCGCATTCGCTCCGCGATCCTCCAGGTTTTTCTCAACTATACCGATTTTCGCATGCGATTACAGGATGCAGTCGAAACGCCACGCATTCATTTTGAGAATAACGCCTTGCAAATTGAAACAGGCTATGCTCCGGCCGCAGTTGAAAAAATGCGTCAATGGGGGTATGATGTGAATGTCTGGCCCACACGGCACATGTTCTTCGGCGGCGCCCACGCGGTGGGAAGAACGCCCTCCGGCGTGTTCGAAGGCGCTGGCGATCCCCGCCGCGATGGAGCCGTCGTTCAGGTGAGCTGATCCACTGCTTTTGATCAGAACATCCTGGTTATCAGACATTATCGGAAATCAGAAAGTCTCTGCTCACGTTTGGCACTATGTTGCTGCTGACAAAGCTCAAAGATTAATGAACAATGATTAAAGGCTAAATCAGCGTGGTTTTCACTTTAATCATCACTCATCAATCATTGATTCGGGTATGATTGAGCAGAAAGCGGGGAGTTCACCTCGCAATGGGTTATTTCCAATAATGTCTATTATTGAAACGACGGCGCATCGACCGTCGTTTTGTTTTTGAAAAATTGCCAGCATCCCGCAACCGCCGGGTGATTATATTTTTCCCAAACATTGCCATACACAACAACTATGTCAGAAGACCCAACCGATTTGCAACTCAATCAGGCCGTCCAGCGTTTTCGCGACGCCCATATGCAGGCGTTCTTCAAAGATTGGTTCAGCCGGATGCGCGGACAGCGCAGTGATCTGCTGAACTATGATGAAGTGCGTCAGATTTTACATGCCCAGGAGATGGGCGTGCGTCCGGTGCTGGAGGAAGTTCCTCTGGACAAAATCGTGGGGAGCGTTGGGCGTTATCGTGATTTCAACAGCGTCTTTTTGCCCCGCAATGAGGCCTTGCAAGATCGATGGGCCCGGGTGGATGCGGCTCGGGAGGGGTTGGTGGGACTGCCGCCTGTCGATCTGCTAAGGGTCGGCGATCTCTATTTCGTGCGAGATGGCAATCATCGCGTCTCCGTCGCCCGCGCCCACGATGAGGAAACTATCGAGGCCTATGTGACGCCAGTGGAGACGGCGGTTCCGGTCGATGCGGAATCGGCGGAGGAATTGCGCGAGTGGCTGATCGAGGCCAGTCGCTTACAATTTCTGGAGCGCACGGGCCTGGATCGGTATTATCCCGATGCCCCTATTCGTTTGACTGAACCCGGTCGTTATCGCGATCTCGATGAGCAGATAGCGGTGCATCGCTGGTATATGGGTGAAGAGCGGCAGGAGGAGATACCCTATGCCGAGGCAGCCAAGAGCTGGTATGAGAACGTCTATTTGCCTCTGGCTGAGGAAATCGAAAAAAGTGGACTTCTGGACGAGTTTCCCGGTCGCACCGTCACCGATCTTTATCTCTGGCTGTGCAAACACCGTGAGGAGCTGCGCGGGCGATATGATCTCCAGTTGGATGAGAAAGCGGCGGTCTCGACCTTTGCCAGCGTTTACAGTGGCAAGCCTGTCCGGCAGATATTGAAAAGCGCCCGGCTCAGACTTGCCCGGCTCGCCGGGGGGCGTGATGTGATCCTGGGGCTTCCCAAACAGCCCAAGGATGATGAGAGCGCCGATCCATCTGAAGCGTCGGAGACGTCCGGTCTCGATGACTCCGATGACTCGGGAGAATCGTCGTGACGACTAGCCGCTCTCGGGTGTTTTGGAATCACCTGAGGAATCGAACCTGCCAGACATGCGCTTATCTGGATGTCTTCCGCAGCAGCGGCGATGGTCAACAAAGCAAACGCCACGCATTTTGTCGCAATCCCGCCTCCCCTCACTTCAATCGTCCCATTCCAGGCGAAGCCTGGTGCCCGTATTATCATCGGGGAGCAACGCACCAGGAATAGCGGCTGTCAAATAGGATCGTTGTTTGGGGTGCGTTCCAAAATTGGGGCGCACCCCGTCGTTTGATTCAACTGGCCTGATGCGTTGCCGCTCCCTTGTCCGGAAGTGCGTTGCATTTGCCCCGGCTAACGCTTCATCATGGGCAGATAAAGCGCGTGTTCAAAGTGGACGGTGCAACTGCTGACCAGGGTAAATGCGCCCGCAGCGCCGTTATAACCGTCTACCGCCACGTAATAGATTCCGGCGTCCATTTTGGGCCGCGTCAGGCTGGCGTCGGCTCCTTGCAGACAGTCGTCCGGATAAGCGCTTGTCAGCAAGAAAATATCCAGATCCTGAGCGGGATCATCCGGAAATATCTGAAGCTGGATATCGGTGTTGTCATAAGGGAGTTCCAGACGGTAAACTGTCTCGGGTCCGGTCTCGGGCCATGTCGGACGGCAGGCCGTATAAGCTATGACGTTGTTATTCCATGTCTGAGTGTTGTCGACATAACGAGCGTTGCAGCTCAGCGCCACAGCCTGCTCAATGGCCAGGCGGCCAGGCGCTGGCGTGGGGGTGTTGGTGGGCGTGGGAGTGTTGGTCGGGGTCGATGTGGGGATGGGGAGATTGGTTTCGTAGACAATCTCCAGTTTGGGGCTGATATCCGGTTTGAAATCATAACTCAGCACATCGAGATAATGATTGAGTTCATTGTTTGTCGCATTCTGGATGATAAGCGCCAAGGCGTTTCCTTGTTGCCATCCCGGCCGATTGATGATCTCCTGAACGACGGATGAGATATCAGGCGAATCAAACCAGGTGTAGTTGGGCGGCGAATAGGTGATTTCCCAGCCGACAGCAGCCGAAGTGACGGGGCGTTGGCTGGCCAGCGGTTCGGAGTCTGCGAAAGATCGGGCTGAGTCTGTGTCATCTGCCAGGATTTGCACCCGAATGGGCGTGTCTCTGGTCCATTCTCCATAATAAAGCGATAGTTTGGCTTGTATGATTCGTGATCCCTGAGGAATGTCTATATTCTGGAAACGGATACCATTGACATAATCTGTTTCGCTGGCGCCAATGCGAATATAACTCCAGTCATACCGATTCTCGCCGGTAGTCAACCGTACGCTTGTATCATCTTCCGATGCCTGGACTTGCAGGCTGATGGTATTTGTAATGGGCGTCGCTGTCGGAGTGACTGCGGGCGCGAGCTGTCCTGTCCGGGCCCGGGAAAGCAGCGGAGGCAGAGTTAAGAGGATAATGGTTGTCAGGATGAGGGTGGGAATGGCGAATCGCTTCATGTGGTGCAGCGCTCTTGGAGAAAAATCTGGAGAGAAAGCCAGTTAGTACGTGACTCTATCTTACTTCTGTGTCGGGCAAAGGTCAACATCTGGTCAAAGTGTCTGTCTGCAACTGCTAACGTACTCGACTTTAAGCCTTAAAAAGCCACGAAGGCTCGAAGTTTTTTCGAAGGCGCGAAGGGGAAAATAAAGAAAAAAACTTCGTGTCTTTATCTTCTTCGTGTCTTCGTGGCAAAAAGTGATAGCGAGACCTTAGTAGTTACGTCTGTCTTCAGTTTACCAAGTGAATATGAACATAGTATGAATGGATGGATTTCTTTGGATGACAGTTTTGTCATTTTCGATTCGTCCTGCATAGCCCAAGCCCGCCCGACGTGCTATAATCGCGGCTATGCACACCCGTCGCAAGACCATCGGCTATCTACTTTTGCTGCTGTTGCTCACGATTCCGGCCTGGGCGCCCCTGACCCGGCCCGGCCTGCCCGCGTGGCGCGCGGGCGCTTTGCCCGCGCTGGCGTTGGGAAGCGGCTCTCCTGGCATCGCCCTGCTGCCCGCCCGCGTCCTGCATCTGGCGGGCCTGCCCAACGCGGCCGCACTCAAGACCAGCCTGGCGTTGGGCGTCATCCTGATCGCCTACGCTCTTTTCTTTGGGATCAGGCGGCTGTGGGGGGATAAAATGGGCGTGTTGACCGCGGCCCTGGTCATCTATTCCCCCATTTTCCTCAGCGCCCTCTACATCGAAGGGATAACGGCCAGCGTGTGGCTGATGCTGGGCGGCGCTTCTCTGGCCTGGACGTATGGTCGCCTTTCCTGGCAGCGCATGGTCATGGGGGGAGCAGGCCTTTTGCTGGTTGTCGCCACGCTCTTCCGCGCCTCACCCCAGCCATCCTTCGCTTTCTATCGCCTGTTCGAAACGCCCTGGGCGTGGGGAACGAAATTCGTCGGGCTGAAAACGCCTTTCGCCTGGACGCCCGGCCTGATCATCCTGGCCCTGACGCTCATCGTCCTCTGGCGACTGGCAACGTATGGCGATGACGCATCCCGGCAGGATGCAAGGATGGTGTGGAACTTTTTTTTCACCGGCCTGCTCTTTTTGGGGCTCTCCTTTTTTGCCGGGGAGATGCGGACGGCATTCCTTTTGATAAGTGTGATTCCGCTGGCCGTGATGGCAGCGTCCCTGCTCCTGTTCTTCCACGATTTGCAAAAGCCCGCACTTTGGGCGGCGTTGCTGCTGTTGCCTATCCTGGCCGCGGGCCCGGGCCTTTCTCCCGATTTTGTGGATTATCCTATCCCTGAGCAGCCCGCGGCCCTCTTCGGCCAGAACCAGATCATGCTCATCGACGCCCGGCTGGATGGCGATCTGGCGCCGGGCCAAACCGTCACCGTACACGCAGTGTGGCAGGCGCTGAAACCTATCGACTTCGACTATAATCTCTTCATCCACATCGATGACGACGCCGGCGCCACCGTGGCTCAATTCGACGGCCAACCGCAGGGCGGGAATCGGCCCATGACCTCCTGGCTGCCGGGCGAGATCATCTCCGACGCCTACCAAATCGACATCCCCGCCGACGCCCCAGCTTCGCTGCATGTGCAACTGGGCCTCTACAACTGGCAAACCCTCAAGCGCCTGCCCCTGACCGCGGGCGGCGATGCTTTGATGATTAAAAATCAATGATCAAAGATTAAAGATTAAAGAGGGCGTCGCCGTGGCGCTTGCTTTAATCATTGATCATCAATCTTTGATCCTTCACCATTATGAAGACCCTTCGTTCCGCTTCCTTCTGGACGGCGATGCTGTTGACCATCTTCGCCATCGCCCCCTTGCTGCGGCCCGGCTATTTCTGGGCTGCGCACGACGCGCGCCATGATGTCTTCTTCATCCTGCAATACAACATCACCTGGAACGAAGGCATTCTCTTCCCTCGCTGGTCGCCCGATTGGGCCTTTGGCTACGGCTATCCCTTCTTCAATATCTATGCACCCGGCGCCACCTTTTTGGGCACGCTGCTTTATCGCACGCTGCACCTGACCCTGGAGAACGCGGTCAAGGCCACCTTCATCGTCACCCTGCTCATCAGCGCCTGGGCTATGTGGCTGTTCGTGCGGGACTGGCTGGGCGAGCGGGCGGCGCTGGTGGCCGCGGTCGCTTTCGTCTATGTTCCCTATCATCTGCTGGATGTGTATGTGCGGGCGGCCATGGCCGAAAGCCTGGCTCTGGCCCTGCTGCCCCTCTCGTTGTGGGCGCTGCGACGGGCGGTCAATCGCCCCAACGCCATCAACGTCGTGCTGGTGGCGCTGACCTACGCGGCCATCCATCTCAGCTCCAACCTGGTGGCGCTGCTGTTCACGCCCGTGCTGGGGCTTTATCTGCTGTTACTGGTCTGGCAGCGGGCAGGTGCAACGCACCTATGGCCGCGCTCCCGCCACCGCGCCAGCGCCCGGCCAGCAGCCAGGCCCGGGGACGCTCGATCTTGGGTGGGAGGTGCGTCGCACCTTCTTGCGCCCGCAGCGGGATTGGCGTTGGGCGTGGCCCTGGCAGCCTTCTTCATCCTGCCCGCCCTGGCCGAAAAAAACTTCGTCAATCTCAGCCAGTGGTATGGCGGCTACTACGATTTCCACGAGCATTTCGTCTATTTCGCCCAGCTCTTCGATCCTCGCTGGGGTTTCGGCATCAGCATGCCCGGGCCCGACGATCCTCTCAGCTATCAACTGGGTCTGGCGCTTTTTGCCCTGACCGCGCTGGCTGCCTGGGCATGGCTGCGGCGTTCGGGCAAAGAACGCACCGAGATCGGCTTCTGGCTGCTCATCCTGCTGGGCGGCGTGTGGCTGACGACGGGCGCCTCCGCTTTCGCCTGGGATCACGTGCCCATGGTGAACATGGCCCAATTCCCCTGGCGTTATCTCACCCTGGCCGCGCTCGCCCTGGCCATCCTGGCCCCGGTCATCCTCGTTTTGGCCGATAAAGAGGGAGATGGAACGGGGAATTGGCTGACGGCCCTGTTGTTGGCGGGCCTGATCATCTTCGCCAGCAGCGCCTATCTGCGCATTCAGGTGACCGATCCGCCGCCGGGCGGGGCCACCCTGGCGGGCCTGATGACTTTTGAACGCACCTCCGACGAGATGACGGGCATGACCTCCACCGCAGAGCAGATCGCCACCTGGTCGCCCATTGCCGATCTGCACATGGCGGGCATTCCCGTTACGACCCAGGTGGATTACGGACTGGTGCAGACCAACCCGCATCTGGCTGTGGACGCCCGCGAGCATAAGGTTGCCTCCGAGACGGTGCGGGTA
>WGCR01000327.1 GCA_015493675.1 Anaerolineae bacterium | reverse complement strand
GTCTGCGCAGGCAGACAGGCGGCCAAAGGCCTCTAGCCCCGACTTCGAGTCGGCGGGGCCAAAGCGCCAAACATGGTTGCACCGACTAAACTGATACGGTCTCCCGTTTGTAATGCGTTGTACAATTTCCCCTTCCGATCTGGTATACTATAAATGCTGATTTGTGCTCAGTGAGCAGCGGCCCGCCCCTTTTTGCAATCACCTGATCGAGGAGGAAATGATGAAAAAAATCTGGATCATCACCGCATTGATTATTACTCTGGCGCTCTTCTCCCTCGGATCAGGACGCGTCATGGCCCGGAGCATTTTCTCTTCAGGCCCGAGGACATTCCTGGCCCTTGACAGCACGCCGGAGCCGCCCGGCGCTCAGCCCCACACGCCCGATGACGTCACCGCTACGGCCGGATTCCTGGTCGATCACACCAAGACCGATCTTGCCATTCCCGACATCTGGATCGCCGAAGCCAAGGCCTCCCTGCACATCGCCTATGAGCACACATCTCATGGCAGTCAGCTCGTCACCGGCATGAACGCGCTGGAGGATTATCCCGACTTTGGCGACAAATATGCCTGGGTGGACGACACCCACGGTGATAGCGATCATCTCAGCCTGGACGATTACGGCATCCCCAATGGTCCCAACGATCTCAGCCAGGGCGATGCAGACTCTGATGGGGATGGCATCGATGATTGGGCGGAGAGCACCTATGATTACCTGGTCGATCCGGCGCATTATCATGTCAATGTGATTTTATGGTCCTGGTGCAACATCGCCGGACACGACATCCCCCGCTATCTCGATAGCATGGAATGGCTCATCGGGCTGTTCGATGAAGGGGGAACGCACGAGCGGGCCGCGGAGCATCCGGTGAAGTTCGTGTTCATCACCGGCCACGCCAACGGCGGCGGCGAGAATGACTCTTCCGATTCGCAAAATCAACTCATCCGCTCGCACGTCAACAGTTACAACCGCATTTTGTACGATTTTGCCGATATGGAGAACTATGATCCCGATGAGAATTACTTCCTGGATAAGCGGGTGGAGGATGATCTGGATTATGATAGTACGCCGCCATACGATAGCGGCTCCAAAGACGCCAATTGGGCGGTGGAGTATCTGGACCTGCATGACGACAGCGAGCTGGATCGATTGACGACGGGCGACAACGTGCCCGGCTATAGCGGCGCCGGCAGTTGCGCCCATTCCGACGGCCCCGACAACCGCGCCCGGCTCAACTGCGTGCTCAAGGGACGGGCGGTCTGGCATCTCTTTGCCCGGCTGGCCGGGTGGGATGGCAATCCTGTGGCGGATAATCTCATGGCTGCACCCGATGACGAGGCCTTGCACGTTAGCTGGGAGCTTACCGGCACCCTGCCCGTGAGCGCCACCTGGCGCATCAGTTACACCGGGCCCGCGGGCGATCACCCTTCGCCCATCGAAAACATCTCCCAGGATGATCGCGGCTACACGCTCACCGGCCTCAGCAACGGCGCCTCTTACGATATTACTCTCAACGCCATGCTCAATGGCTCTCCTTATCTCACCGCCACTGTCACTGCCAGCCCCAGCGCCAATCCTGTTTTCCTGCCGCTGGTCACGACCTCTATTCCGGCTACAGACACCATGCGCTTGAGTTGGGATCACGCCAGCGGTTACGATCGTTATCAAATATGGCGCAGCGCCTCGCCCTACTTCGATCTCAGCGGGCCCGACGCGGGCTGGGTGACCGCCGCGCCCTGGCAGTACGATGACGCCGGCGCGGTGGGCGACCCCGCGGAGAACCACTACTACCGGGTCCTGGGCCTCAAAAACGATGGCGCGGCCACCATCTCCGGCCGCGTGGGCGAGTTCGATTTCGGGCTGACGCCGGGCGGGCCATGATAGGCTGATCTCACGCAAAGCCGCCAAGTCGCAAAGGAAAAAAGAGGCAAAGAAAAGAAGATAGAACGCAGAAAAGGCGGAAAAAGCTGATTTTCGCAGATAAATTATGACCGTAAAACGTCAAGCGTCAAACGTCGCATCTCCTCCTGGGCGATTGGATTGCGCCCATCTTGCGCCTGTCTTGCGTTCAGCGCCGTTGGGGATATTGGTGTAGAGTTGTATCATAGCCATGGTGCAGCCTGGCCATGATTGACATGGGTGTGTCCTTTTTCGGTTGAAGAGCTGCAACGCTGTACTCGCCGACTGAAGTCGGACTCTTCAGGCCTACGGCCACGAAGGCGGCCTCCGCCGCCTGCCCGAGCACGGTTGTTGGGTCGCCGCAGGGCGACCTCGCGGCGCAAAGCGCCTAAAGCGCCCGAGTTCACTCGGCCAGTGCGCCCGGCTAGCGCCAACTCATTTAGGACGCACCCGATTGAAATTCAGGCGTTTGCGACGCCTGCCTCTCTCTGGAGATATTATTCGATGCGACATCTGTTTTTCATGATTATATTGTTGTTTGGTTTGCTGGCGGCTTTGAGCCTGACCATGGGAGGCGTTGTCGCTGCGCCCGCGACAGCGCCTCATCGTCCCGCGGGCGTCACTTACCATGTCGCCCTCACCGGCGATGACGCCAATCCCGGCACCGAGGCCGCGCCTTTTCGCACCATCAAACATGGGGCGTCGGTGCTGCAAGCGGGCGACGTCCTGATCATCCATGACGGCGATTACGGCTCGGAATTCGACATTCAGATACCCAACAGCGGCACGGCCGCCAATCCCATCACCATCAAAGCCGAAACCCGGGGAGCGGTGGCGCTGCATGGCAGCCGCCTGCCGGATCAGATCGATGGCGGGGGAACCGGCTTCGATGTAGAGGGACGGTCTTATATCGTGTTCGATGGCCTTTCCTTCAGCGATTATAGCGTTGGCATCGGCGTTTACGGAGACCCCGAAGGCCTCGGCGAGCCCTACTCAGGCCATCACATCACCATCGCGTATTCCCGTTTCCAGAATGATGGCGATCTGGGAATCGAGATCGTGCAAGCGGACAATGTGCTGATCTCCCACTGCACGTTTATCAGCGAGGAGCCCCCGGGCGGTTGGCCCGATCCCGAAAACCCCGATGCCATTCAGGATTATGGCGTCTATTTTTGGCATACTCACAACAGCGTGGTGGAGGATTCCTATTTCTACGGCGCGCATAACCAGGCGCTTTCTTTCAAGCAGGGTTGTTACGATAGCGTGGCCCGGCGCAACATCTTCGAAGGCGCGCTGTACACGGCCCTCTATCTGGGCCAAAACCGGCGGGAGGATGGCCGCCCCAAGTGTATGAATCTGACCGCAGAATACAATATCGTGCGGGGCGCGGCGGGGTATCGGGTTAAGAGCCCCATCCGGGTGGATAATGTCGAGAACGCCATCGTGCGGAACAATTACGTCGAGGGTTTCGACGAGACGAACAACACCGCTGGCATCAATGTTTTCGATGAAGCTCTGGGCGCTATCGAAATTTACGACAACATTATGGCCTTTGGCGTTGATAACGATAATTCTGGGGGCGTCTACATCGCTTACGGCCTGGATGCCAGCACCCAGGTTTCGGTGCATCACAACACGATTTATGATGTCGTGCAGGATATGTTCGACGATACGGATAGGACGACATTCACCCAAAATATCTCGCACCAATGTGCGTATTATGATCCGGCGAATTCGAGCACCTTCCATGGCGATCCACTTTTCATCAACGGCGATCCGGTGCAACAGCCCGTTTCCAGCGGCCCCACCCAGTACGACTTCGACGCCTACTATCGTCGGCTCACCGATCCCTTCCTGCTGCGCTCCGACAGCGCTGCACATGACAATGGCTGGCGGGGGATGCGGCTGCGCGTGGCCGCGGATGACACTGCATTGCACCTGACCTGGGTGGTCAACCCCACTTTGCCGGTCACCAGCACCTGGCGCATCAGCTATGATGGTCCCGCGGGCGATGACCCCTCGCCCGTTACCAATATCCCCAACGCAGATCGGGGCCACAGCCTCACCGGCCTCACCAATGGCGCGCCTTACACCCTCACCCTCAACGCCATGGTGGCGGGCGCGCCCACCATCACCGACACCGTGGTGATGACGCCGGTTGCCAACGCCCTCTATTTCCCCTTGCTCAAGACAGCTATCATCTCTTCCCACGATCTGAGGTTGAGCTGGGCGCACGACAGTGATTACGCCTATTACTGGGCGTGGCGAGGCGAGACGCCCTATTTTGGGCTGAGCGGGCCCGGTCAGGGTGAAGTGCACGCCGCTCCCTGGCAGTTCGATGACGCCGGTGCGGTGGGCGATGTCGCGCAGAACCACTACTACCGCATCGTGGGCGTCAAAAACGATGGCGCAGCCACCATCTCCGGGCGGGTGGGCGAGTTCGATTTCGATCTGACGCCGGGCGGGCCGTGATGGAACGCAGAAAAGGCTGAAAAAGCTGATTTTCGCAGATAAAGAGAGATGAAGGATGGTCTCACGCAAAGTCGCAAAGGCGCTAAGCTTTTCTTTGCCTCTTGGCTCAACCGGATTTTATGG
>WGCR01000326.1 GCA_015493675.1 Anaerolineae bacterium | reverse complement strand
GTTTTCTCCCAGCAGATTTGCGGCTCGGGCCTGTTCCAGGGCCCGCTCCAGGCGATGATAGGCCACCCCGTATTCGCCGCGGATATAGATGACGCCGTGGGCTGCTCCCACCGCGTAACCCGCCAGGATGATCCCTTCGATGAGGCGATGGGGGTCGCCCTCCATCAGCGCCCGGTCCTTGAACGTGCCCGGCTCCGACTCATCCGCGTTGCAGATGATGTACTTGGCGTCGGCCTCCGCCGCAGCGGTGAAGGCCCACTTGCGTCCGGTGGGGAAGCCCGCACCCCCGCGGCCTTGCAGGCCCGACGCGATCACCTCATCGGTGACCTGCCGCGGCGAAAAATCGTGTAGGGCCCGGGCCAGGCCCGCGTAGGCGCCCGTGGCCCGGGCGTCCTCCAGCGATTCGGGGTCGATCTGGCCGATGCGGGCCAGCAGGCGGCGCTCCGGCTCGGGCGTGAGCATGGGGACGGGCTGCATGTCCACCGCGGGCGGCCATTCGCCCGACCAGCTCTCGGGCGTGAGGTGGGTGACAATGAAATCATCCACCATCGCCGCGGGCCCGGCGTGGCAATGCCCCAGGCAGCTATACGGCACCACTTGATCGCCCAACGCTTCGCGTCCCGCCTCATAAACCGCATCCGCCCCGTGCAGGGCGCAAGCCCCGTCCCGGCAGACGCGAATGACATGCTCCTCTTCGGGAGCGGTGGCGAAAAGCGCGTAAAATGTGGCCGTGCTGTACACTTTATTCACCGGCATCTTCAGCTTTTTGGCGATATGCTGATAGATCAGCAGCGAAAGTGACCCATACAGCGCCTGAGCCTTTTCCAAAACAGGGATCAGTGATTCTTCCCTCCCCCCCAATTCTTCGAAAATATCGTCCATCAATGAGAGATCGATGGCGTTATCGAGAGATACTGCCATGAATGAGCTCCTGTGCTGTGGAAGTGAAAAAAAGCAGTTCGACGGCAGGCGAGCCTGCGCCGACACCGATGAAAGTGACGGTGGACGATAGACCGAGGATGGTGGGTTTCGACGACTGCCATCGTTTCTCGTCCATCGTCTATTGACAACAGGTTTATCCGCCCGCAAAAGATGTTGATCGGGCAGGCTGCCTGATTATACAACCAAAAAGAGGCAGGAAACAATGAGAAATATCAGGATCAAAGCAGTTCTTGGTTTTTCTTCCCTTTCAGCGCCACTCGTGCTAAAATCGGCGGACTATGGAGATTATTCGAGACCCCAGCATCGCCCAGTTGAAGGATGATCAGATCCGGTGGGATGAACGCTATCGGGAGGATCATCCCGCAGCCCGGCTGCTGCCCGATCCCTGGGTGCAAGAGCAGGCCCGGTGGCTCACCGGCGGCCGGGCGCTCGACGTGGCCTGTGGCCGCGGGCGGCATACGTTGTGGCTGGCCCGGCTGGGCTATCAGGTGGACGCGGTGGACATCAGCTTTGTGGGCCTGCGCGGGCTGGCAGAGCGCATCGAGGCGGAAGGTCTGACCGACCGGGTGCGGCTTATTCAGGCCGATCTGGAGGTCTGGCGTCCTCAACCAAACGCCTACGACCTGATCCTGGTCACGCGCTATTTCAACCGTGAGCTGTTGTCGACTTTTGGCGAGGCGCTGCGGCCCGGCGGCATGGCGCTTTATCGCACCTTCCACACCGATTGGCTGAAAATCCATCCCGAGTTCACCGCTGAGTATATGCTGCAACCGGGCGAATTTACCACCCTGTTTGCGGGCTGGGAGTGGTTGGCATATGAGGAGCGACGCCTGCCGCCGGGCGGCGATGATCGCGACGATTGCACCTCAGCTATCCTGGCCCGAAAACGTTCACAATAACGAGGGCCGGTATGACAAAACAACCCAATCTGTTCAACAAATTCGCTGTCAGCATCGCTGCATCCGGGCCCGGCTCCTGGCTGTTTTCCCGCATCCTGCATCACATCGATCCGGTGGCGTTCAGGTGGACGCACGGGCGCAGGACCCTGACCAGCATCCTGACGGGTCTGCCCATCGTCATGCTCACCACCATCGGGCGCAAGAGCGGACAGTCCCGCACCCTGCCCCTGCTGGGCATTCGGGCCCCGGAAAACGCGGGGGTTTTCGCACTCATCGCCTCCAATTGGGGGCAGCAGCGCAATCCCGGCTGGTATTACAATCTCAAGGCCCGGCCGCGGGCCACTTGCGTCATTGACGGCGTGAGGGGTAACTATGAGGCCCGTGAGGCAACGGGCGGGGACTACGATCGTTTCTGGCGCTACGCCGAGGCCGTTTATCCTGGCTTCCCCGTATACAAAAAACGCGCCGCGGGCCGTCATATCCCCATCATGGTGATGACGCCGGTCGAGGAATAATGGCTCGACCGGAATTCAGGGGGTCTCCCGGAGTCGCAAAAAGCAGTCAACCCCCTGAAATTCAAAAGAGCCAGAATAATATCCCCTGGAGGTGGACAGGGGCGGCGTCCGCCTCCAGGAGGGGATGGTTATCGCGTCAGATTGTAAATCGCTTCTGCGTAAATCTCCATGGCCCGATACATTTCTTCCAGGATGATATACTCGTTCGCCTGATGAGCGGTTTCGGGGGAGCCGGGGAAGTTGGGGCCAAAAGCCACGCAATTATCCATGGCCCGGGCATAGGTGCCGCCACCGATGGCCAGAGGCCGGGCGTTTTCATCGCCCGTCACATCGCGATACACTGCCAGCAGCGTTTTCACCAGGGGGTGATCCAGGGGCACATATAGCGAGCCTTTGCCTCCGGTTTGCTGATAGGCAAGCCCGAAGCGGGCCGCGGCTTCGCGCAACTTGCCCGCGACTTCCTCTTTGTCGGCAGTGACGGGGATGCGCATGTCGATGCCCAGGCGCTCCTCACCTTCGGTGATGATCAACCTGCCCACGTTGAAGGTGAGCTTGCCCGACACCTCATCCGCCACCGGCCCGAAGATGGCCTCAGCGTGATAATCCATGCCCGCGGTCTGGGCCAGAAAGCGAATGGTTCGGGCCTGACAACCGATGGCGTCCAGGGCGATGGCCAGACGGCAGATGGCGTTGACGCCTTTCTCGGGCAGGGAAGCGTGGGCAGCTTTGCCCAGCACCCGGATGCCCGCGTCGGTGCGCTCATACTCGAAGCCCAGCTCATCCAGTTTGGCCGCCAGCTCGTCCTGGTGCGGGCCATTGTATGGGGCTTCGCCCGGCACTGCGTTGAAGGCGTCGCCCAAATCCATGATCGGAGCGCCCTGGTTGGGAGCGGACAGCACCACTTGCAGGATGTGTTTTTCGGCGAAGATCAGGGGGAACTCCGCATCGGGGGTGAAGCCCATGCCGGGCGTCTCTTCGTGCTGGAAATAGCGTTCGACGCCCCGCCACTGGTTTTCCTCATCCCCGCCAAAGATGAAGCGCACGCGCTTGTTGAAGCTCACGCCCGCGTCCATCAGGGCCTTGGTTGCGAACAACGCCGCCATCATCGGGCCCTTGTCATCCTGCACGCCCCGGCCGTAGAGCTTGCCCTCCCGCTCATCCGGCTGGAAGGGGGGCGTGGTCCAGTATTCGGGATTGCCGGGCGGCACCACATCCATATGCCCGATCACGCCGATCATGTCCTCGCCCTGGCCGATCTCGGCCCAGGCGTAGTAGCCCTTGTCATCGTACCAGGTGCGAAAACCCAGGTCTGCGGCGATATCTGTGGCCTTGCGCAAAGCCTCATGCACAGCTTTGCCAAAGGGATAGCCGTCGCCCCCTTCCACCAGAAAGCTGGGGATGCGCACCAGGTCTTTGGTGGCCTCGGTCATAGGACGATGCTGGGCTTGCAGTTGCTTATCGAATGTTTTCATGAATTCCTCCTGCCGGTTAATCGTTAAGTTGTTGATCGTTGCCTGTTATTTGTTAATCGTTCTCCAGTCCCAGCGCCCGCAGATCCAGTTGGCCATCTTTGACGGGCGGACACCAGAAATAAGCGCCGGTAACGGGCCGGGAGTAGGTAAACAAGGCGTCGACGATACCGTCATCCAGGCCCGCCATGCGTTTGAGTTGGGCCTCGTAGGCATAGAGGGAATGTCCGAAAGCGACGAAGAAAAAGCCTTCCTGCCAGGAATCGGCCCAGGGCATGGAGCGGCGCAGCACAAAGGCTTCCGGCTCGAAATCTTCCTGCGCCGTGCGTTTGACATGGGCGGAGAGCGGGGCGTCTTCGATTTCTTCATTATCGCTGCGACGGCGTCCAAAGACATTATCCTGCGTTTTGGGCGGCAGGGATTCAAAGAAATCGAGATCATGCAGCCACTGCTGGGCGGCGACGAAGCTGGAGCCATCCATGCCTTCACCCTGGCCCGCAACAAAGGTCACGGCCACCGCTTCCTCATCCACAGGATTTTCCGTGCCATCTTCGTAACCGGTCAGGTCCAGGGCGGCGCCGTAGCGGAATGCGTCCACCACGTTTGTCAGGGTGAAGGCGGGGGACAGCAGCTTGCGCAGACGCCGGGTGCGATGCAGCAGCTCGCCCCGATCATCGCCGCGCAGCCAGAGCCAGATCGCTGCGGGCGTGGCGGGAATATCGACGCCGGCATTGACGATTGTGGGGAAGGGACGCAAACCATCGATGTGGGCATCCAATTTTTGCACCACCGAAAGTCCCAGGCCCACAATTGTTTCGGATCCATCTGTTTCTTTTGCCAGCGCTTGCAGTGCTTCAGCGGGATTGACGTTTTGATTGAGCGCGAAAACCAAGTATCTGGCAAGAGGAGGAAGAGGCTTCAGAATGCCTGTCTGGATTGTATTCATGATTTGTCCCTTTTTGTTGAGTGGAGAGCGATAGAGCTCCGTGCAATGGATGTGTTTTTGATGATTATTATCCACCCATCGCCATGATTCGGCAATATCGAGCGGTAATTACGTCCCTGTCAGCGTCCGACTGGCAAGGATTCATTGGGGGGGATCGGTATAACTTTTGTAAACAAGGAAGATAGTGATAGGATAAAGGCGCTGTTATGACTGTACGAACGCTTCTTCTTTCTCCCGACCAACTGGCCCGCGCTGCATCTGCCCTTCGAGACGGCGGTGTGGTGGCTTTCCCGACTGATACAGTGTATGGCGTGGCGGCTCTGGCCTGCGACGATGCGGCTGTGGGACGTCTGTTTGTCGCCAAGAATCGCCCGGCGCGCCGACCTATTCCGGTCATGGTGGCTGAGCCTGAGCAGGCGATGACGGTGGCCTATCCTTCTCCCGGTTTTTGGGACTTGATCAATGCCTTCTGGCCCGGGCCGTTGACGATAATTCTGCCTAAGCGCGACGTTCTGCCGGCCGTCGTCACCGCTGGCGGCGACACCGTGGCTTTGCGCATTCCCGATCATCCTCTGACGCTGGCGCTGCTGCGTTTGGTGGATGCGCCGCTGGCCGTCACCAGCGCCAATCTTTCCGATCATCCCCCCGCCCGCACGGCGCAGGAGGCCCGGGCGCAGCT
>WGCR01000325.1 GCA_015493675.1 Anaerolineae bacterium | reverse complement strand
GGGGAAAGTCGGGCGCCAGCATCGCTACCGCCTGAAGAGCGACATCGATGCCCTTGCGTTTGTTCAGATGCCCCACCAACAGGGCCTGGCAGAGGTGAGGCGGGGGGGCGGGCTGAAAAAAACGGGGAGAGATGGGATTGTTGACGCGGTGGAAGCGGGCGCGTGTGCGGCGTCCGTAAATCTCCGCCATCTGATCCGAAATGGCGATGATGTGCGACACTTGTTGCAGCATTCGCCATTCCAGCCAGACCTCTGTGGCCGAGGCTGTGCGGGCGAAGAGCCCGCGCCGGGTCCAAAACTCCTTGCGAGGCATGCCGTGAATGGTGTGCACCACCGGGATATCCAGATCGCAGGCGGCCAGGGCAAAGGAGGGATGATGAGAGATAACTGCATCGGGCCTGAACTGGCGCAGCCAGTCGCGGGCAATCTTCTCTGTCTGGAGAATGTTGGGGATGAAGCGTTTTTGGGCGGCGGGCAGGTTGTGCAGGGTAAAGCCGGGAAACGCGATCACGCCCGGAGCTGCGATCTGCCGGTGCTGAACCATGTGGATTTCCAGATTCCCGCGGCGGGCCAGCGCGTCCACCAGGTTGACGTTGACGCTCTCGATGCCGCCCGACGGCGCCCGGCCCGGCGGATAGTGTCCCATGACGGCCAGACGGAGGTGTTGTTCAGACATAGAGGAGCATCCTTTGACAAAGAGAGGAGAGGGGGATAGAATGGTGCGTCGTCATAGGCCCGGCTGTTTTTCCAACGCCACCCATTGCAGCATCACATGGCATCAATTCATGACTATCCATCTTGAAACGCTTACTGCTGACAGATTCGATGATTATCTGGATTTTGTCAGGAAGATTTATCCGCAGCGCCGTTATGCGGCCCGGCGCTTTGCTACGCAAGTGCTGAAAAATCCCTTTCTGGAAGACGCCCAACGGCCCGAGATTTTGGTGGCTCTGGACGATGACGCCATCATCGGGCATTTTGGGCTGAATCCTTATCGGTTTCATTTCCATGGCGCTGACTATCTGGGCTATTCGGGATTTGATTTTTATGTGCTGGAGGCGTATCGTCAGCATGGGGTTGGCAAAAAATTGGCAGCGGCCGCGGTAGAGCGATTGCCCTATCTGGGCATTGGCGCCACGCCCGTGGCCGAGCGCATTTATATCAAGCTGGGGGCTGCCACGGTGGGCTGGATGTACCGCTATTTCTGGCTGCGGACGCCTTTGCAAACAGCCTGGCTTGCGGGCCATACGATTTTCAAGACGCATTGGCTGCGCAAACCGGAGCGGGTGGGAAATTTTGATCTGCCGGAACAGATTGCGGGGGATGGCGGCGTATTCGAGCTTCGCACGGAGGCGGATGGGACGGAAGATTATCCATGGTCGGATGAGACGCTCTCTTTTTCCCGTTCACCGGAATTTTTGCAGTGGCGCTATTTCGATCATCCCGAGCATTATCGCTTTTACGCCCTGAAGGACTCGCAGCCGACCCGTTTTTTTGTGGTGCGGCGCTACGCCTGGCGAGGACTGAGCCTGCTCTGCATGGTCGATTATCGTACGCCCGGCGGTGAGGCCCGGACCATTGATCAGATGTTGGAGGCTGTGCGGCGGTTGGCCCGGCAGGGAAAATTCGATGGCGTGGTGGTCTACAGTGCGCTTCGCTCTGTCGATGATCGCCTGACGGCCGGGGGCTTCCGCAAGATCGGGCAGCCCACCATTGTGGTGCTGAAGGGGGATTTGCCCATGACTGAAACGCGCATTGCCGGACGGGAGTATGTGCTCGCCACCCTGTCCGACTGCGATCAGGATTTTGCGGTTTACGACTGAGTCGGCGCCGAAAAGGGCTTGCTGATCAGCGTCTCCACCTGCTGCGTCTCTCCAGCGCGTCGATGATGGTCAGCCGCCCAACGCGTTGAAAGGTGTGGACGCCGATGAGCGATGGCTTCCACGCGGGATGAATGGCGTCGATAGGGCGTTCTTCGTAAGCTGTTTCCGACAGGGTGATAATCTCGTTGAAGGTGATGCTGCGGCCATAGCCCCGGGCGCTGTTCTGGGCCGGGCGAATGAGTTTGCCATCCCGACGCAGAATGTTGCCGGCCGGGCGGGCGCGACGCACATCCGAGACGATGGGGTTGAGCGGATGCGGCGTCCAGTCTGTGCTGGCAAAGTGGTCGGCGAAGAAAAGATGCAGCTCGTGGTTGAGCGAAATGCCCGGCATGGCGGCGACGGTGGCGAAAAGCCACCATTTGCCGCGGTGGTGCAGCAGGGTGGCGTCGGCGGCGCGGATATTCTGCATCAGGTGCATTTTGAATCGCCATTTGTGAGGAAATTCAATACATTCATACAGATCGATGGTGCGGTTGGCGGCGGACTCCGGAATCATGTAGCGCCGGTCTTCCCAGGAGAACACGAAGGGGTAGGAGAGATGGTAGGGTTTGTCCAGAATCACCACCGGTTCGGACTGGTTTCCCGCTTCATCCAGTTGGATGACGGCGATGCGTCCTTTGTCGGTCCGGCGTTCGTATTCCTCGAAGAAAACCGCGTAGCGGCCATCCTGTTCAACAATCTGCGGATCGGCCCAATAGTGGTCGGGCGACGTGTTGATTTTTTGGAACAGCGCCGGTTGGATATCCAGTTCATCCTGGCGTTGATACAATAGCTGCCATTGCTCCCGAAACAGCAGGTCTCCCAGTTTGCGGGCGGCGATGCGATAGGCCAGCTTCAGCGCGGTCTTGATTACAGCGATGTTGTGGGGGACGCCGTACGTTTTGCCGTCGTAAATGGCGATGGCGGGATGCCGCTTGCGGATATTGTCGAAATAGCGCTGCTCGCCCAGAGCGTGCAAACGGGCGATCTCCCGGGCCATGAAGGTGGACGCAGTCCAGAGAAACAACTGGCGATTCATGCCGGTCGAGAAGGGGTAGGTGGGAAACCAGGATTGATGCAGGATCGCGCCGGCGTGCCGCTGCCCGCCCAGGATTTGCAAGGCGACGCCGGTAACGGGCCTGTTTTCCGCCGTCTCCCAGAATCCCGCGGGTTCGCCGCGCAGGGTGCGAATATCGCCGTGATGATAGGCCCAAACGCCGAATCTGGCTGTCTGTCCCAGCGCCGGATGCGGCGGTTCTGCGCCCAAATGCACCAGGATGTCGAGCTGTTGCGCTTCGAGATGCGCCGCCGCCTCGGGCTGCTGAAGGGGCGCTGTGATGGTGGGAATATCCGCCAGCAGCGCTTGCAGGTTTTTGGAGGCGAAAGCATCGGGCCGGGTGGAAAACAGTTTCCGATCCAGCTTGTCCAGCAGATAATAGCCCGCTTCGCGCCAGTTTTGCCTGATAACTGCGCCGAAATCGCGCGGTTGCGGGGGGGGGCTGTTCAGCGCCGCCAGGATGATCTCGGCGCAATCCAGCGCAGCGATCTGTTCGATGGCGCTGAATTGCCAGGCCGCGACATCAAGGCGGTCCAGGAGGATGCCGATTCGCAGAGGGGGCGTCATGATCGGGGCGTCTGGCTGAGAATTTGCTGGTAAAGGGCGACCGTTTTGTCGATGACGGCGTCCAGTCGGTATTGGTCGGCGGTCTGCCGCGCCTGTTCTCCCCAGGTTTTGAGCCGGGCGGGATGAGACAATGCCTGGCGCAGGGCGTCGGCCAGGGCGTCGGCGTCTTCGGGGGGCAGCAGCAAGCCGGTTTTTTCGTGCTCGATCATGGTGGGCACGCCTCCCACCGCGGTGGCGATGACGGGACAGCCTGCCGCCAGCGCTTCTTCGATGGATACGGGGGCGGTTTCCTGACGGGCGGGCAATACCACGGCCGCAGCCTGGCTGTATTCCATCAGCAATGCCTCTTTCTCCAGATTGCCCAGAAAATGCACTCGGTCGTCCAC
>WGCR01000324.1 GCA_015493675.1 Anaerolineae bacterium | reverse complement strand
GTCATAGTCAGGACCAGCGGGTCCATGCGGTGAGAAAATCGTCCGGTGACGAAAATGTGAGCAGCGAAGCTGAGAGCGCAAAAAAATACCAGGACATCGCCGGGATTGATTCCCTTCTCCAAGTTTACACCCATCAGCGACAGGAGCGCCAGCCCCGCGGTTGCCAGCCCTACGCCCAGCCAAACGGTCAATCCCGGCCGCTCGCGGGCGAGAATCATCCCCAGCACCGGTACGATCACCACAGAAAGCCCGGTGATGAACCCGGCTTTGGCGGGCGTGGTGTATTGTAATCCAGCCGTCTGAAAGCCATAGCCTGCAAAGAGAATCAATCCGATGAGCGCGCCTGCGCCGATTTGACTTCGCAAGGGCGTCGCCGCCCCCCAGCCCGCGGTGCGTTTGCGCAGCAGCAGCGCGATGGGGAGCATCGCCAGAAAAGCCAGGATGAAGCGGGCGCTGAGGAAGGCAAACACCGGGTATGCCCGCACCGCATCCTGCACCATGACAAAGGTCAGGCCCCAGATGAAAGCGATGCCCAGCAGGCTGAAATCGGCGATGGTGCGGCGGGAGGAGGTGACGGGCTGCATAATGGCGATTATATCATCTATGGATAAACAACCCGGAAGCGTTCGCACACCAGCGGCATGGTCTCATCCATCTCTCGCCCGATGTGCGGAAGCGTGCGGGTGAAGAAATCGATGTGCGCGTCCCGCCAAATTCACTGACCCATCCTCGAGGTGGTTTCTCCTGTTTCCCCTCAGGTGATTAGATCGTCAATCACCTGTTTGAGGGTGCGCGAATCCAAATCCTTCTTATCCAGAAAGGCCATGGCCCCCGCCTCGATGCTCAGTCGCCGAAATTCCCGGTCCGGGTAGGCGCTTATCATAATGATGCGCGTGTCTGGCGAAACAGCTTTGAGACGACGGGCGCAACGAATGCCATCCTCATCGCCCAAAACGACATCGATCAGAGCGATGTTCGGATGGGTGCGCTGGGCGATGCGGATGGCCGTCATGGCGCTGTAGGCGGCGTACAGGCTGGCTTCGGAGCAGATTCTGCCCAGCACGCGCTGCAACTGTTGCAGATAACGGGCGTTGTCATCCACCAGCAGAATGCGCATTTCGCGCCCGGCGTAAGCCTTCTGCGGGCGCATCTGAGCGGCTTGCTCCCCGGGAACGCCCAGAACTTCCAAATGCTGATTCGCGTAATTGGCGGCCTCCAGACGGCTGTTGACTCCCAGCATCCGGTAAAGGCGGGTAAGGTGATTTTCGACGGTTTTGACGCTCAAATTCAATTCCAGGGCGATGGTCTGGTTGTCCAACCCTTCTTGAAGCAGATGCAGAATGTCTCGCTGGCGGGGCGTCAGGCGGGGTGTTGGGACGGGGGATGTGGGTTTGTCGATCAGTTTATCTATCAGCGGGCCCGAAATCCAGCGCTCGCCCGCCAACACCCGTTGCACAGCCAGCTTCAAATCGCTCAGGGGTTGATCCTTGAGATGATAGCCATTGACGCCCGCTTCCAGGAGCCGCTGCACATAAAACGAATCATCGAAAACGCTGACCACCAGAATCTTCATGGCGGGATAACGGGCGCGAATGGCGGGGATGGCGTTCAGCGCCTCGAAATCGGGCATGCGCAGATCCACCAACAGGCCGTCGGGATGGGTCGCCTCCAGGGTTGCGAATAACGATGGACCATCTTCGACCTCGCCCACGACCTCCAGGCCGGGCATTTCGTCGATGACTTTCTGGATGCCCGCCCGCACAATGGCATGATCATCCGCCAAAACGATTCGTTTGGTTTGCATGGGCTTTACGTTATCTGCGTTTTAGTTGTGGAACAACGGCTGTGCGCCGATAAGGAATGACAATGAGGACACAGATTTACACGGCCTTCGGTCACAGATTTTATGAATTATCTGTGTCCATCTGTGTTCATCCGTGTTCTATTTACGAAACAATGGCTGTGAGCCGATAAGGAATGAAAATGGACAGCGTCAGGTGCGACGCACTTGAAACAGGCGTTGGCCCGACGTCCCACCTGGTCAACGCCAGAACATGATGCGACGCGGCCACAGCTTGTGGCAAGTGCGTTGCACCTTGAACGGCTATTTACGAAGAAGATGCCATGAGCGGCTACGCGCCGATAAAGAATGAAAATGGAACGCAGAAACTTCTGATGCACACAGATTTTCGCAGATTGTTTTGATTTTATCTGTTTT
>WGCR01000323.1 GCA_015493675.1 Anaerolineae bacterium | reverse complement strand
GGTTAATTCAAGCGAAAACGACCTTGGCAGTTACGATTTTATCTGATTTTATCTGCGTAGATCGGCTTTTTCTGCGTCATCTGCGTTCTATTTACGAATCAACAGGCTATGTTCGGGGAAACGTCCGGCGCGGCATTGCTCATCATCTATTTTCAATGCAAGTGCGTCGTATCTTTTTAGCATTGTTTCCGTCTACATTAAGAAGAATGAGTCCGCTGCAAAAAGATCGTTTCACCACGGAGACACGGAGGTCACGGAGAAAATAGTGATTGTTCACAGAGAAAAACATCTCCAAATCTCACCTTTTTCTTCCTCCGTGCACTCTATGCCTCCGTGGTGAAGATTTTTCAATACAACCAAGAATGCTTTCTCAACCAGGGATGGGACGCCCAAACAAGGACCCCAATCGTATATGCTCCCCCGTTCCCCATTCATTACACGATGATGATTTCTTTCGCACCCTTTGGACCGTGGTCCCGGTTTTTCTTGCGCATCTTATTGGCATTGGGATTGTTGCTGACCCTTTTGCCGCCATCTGCTGCGGCGGCTGCTCCCGACCCGGCGTCGGGCCCGGACGCGGCCCGCGTCGTGGCTATGGTCACCTGGCTCAGCGGTGAAAAACCCTTCCAGACGACACGCATCTACGATCGCCGCGGCGAACCGCTGGCTGATATCGATGACTGGGGGCGGCGCACCATCGTCGGTTTCGACGAAATTCCTGAATTTCTGATCCAGGCGACCATCGCCACCGAGGATCGGCGGTTTTACATGCACAATGGCGTGGATTATCGGGCCATCGCGCGGGCGGCATGGCAAAATACCCAGGCCGAGGATATCGTCTCGGGCGGAAGCACTATTACCCAGCAATTGGCCCGATTGCTCTTCATGCCTCCCTCCGAGCGCTATGAGCAAACCCTGGCGCGCAAGGTGAAAGAGGCGCAGTTGGCTATCGATCTCGAGAGGTATTACAGCAAGAATGAGATCCTCGCCATGTACATGAACATGGTCTATTATGGCCATCGGGCTTATGGCGTGGCGGCCGCGGCCGAAGCCTATTTCGATAAACCGCTGGCCGAATTGACCCCGGCCGAATGCGCCGTATTGGCGGGATTGCCCCAGTCGCCGGTGCAATATGATCCCCTGCTGCATCCTCGGGCCGCATTGCAGCGCCAGGGCGTGGTACTTTCCCTGATGGTCGAAGCTGGCGTCATCGACGAGGCGGAAGCGGCGGAGATCCAGGCGCAGCCGGTGCATTTCAAAGCCTACCAGCGTCCTTCCAATCGGGCGCCGCATTTCGTCGATTACATTCGTTCCATCCTCATTGAACGGTTTGGCGCCGAGGGGCTTCATTGGGGCTATCAGGTGCACACTTCCCTGGATTTGCGCTATCAGATGCTGGCGGAGCGCATCGCCCGGGCGCAAGTGAAAGAGATGGGAAAAAAGCATCATTTCAACAATGCGGCGGTAGTGATGTTGGTGCCGGCCACCGGCGAGATTCTGGCCATGGTGGGCAGCGTCGATTTTGATAACAAGGAGATCGACGGGCAGGTGAATATGGCCATCGAGCCGCGGCAACCGGGCTCTTCCATCAAACCTGTGCTTTATGCCGCTGCCTTCGATCGGGGTTGGAGTCCAGCTTCGGTGATCTGGGATCAGCCGGTGAGTTACAGGCTCAACGCTAGCGCCATCTACATCCCGCACAACATCACCTGGCGTTACTACGGGCCTCTGCACCTGCGCATGGCGCTGGCGAATTCTCTGAATGTGCCAGCAGTCAAATTGTTGGATCAGGTGGGCGTGCCGGCCATGCTGGATACAGCGCGAAAGCTGGGGATTCATTCCTGGCGAAAACCGGCGAGGGAGTATGGGCTTTCGTTGGCTGTGGGCGGTTATGAGACGCCCTTGCTGGAACTGACGCATGCCTTCGCCACCATCGCCCATCAGGGCGTCTACACGCCGCTTCATCCCATTACCTTGCTGGAAGATGGCGCCAGACGCGTGATTTACAAAGCGGACCCGGCCAGAGAACAGAGCCGGGCTATTTCAGCAGTGGCCGCCTATCAACTGGCCAGCGTGCTCAGCGACGCCCGAGCCCGCAACATGATGTTCCGACGGCCATCGCCCCTGGACACCAGCCAAATCACCGCGGTCAAAACCGGCACCACCGACGGCTGGCGCGATAATTTGACCGTGGGATTCACCTCCTATCTCACTGTCGGCGTCTGGACAGGAAACAGCGATAGCCAGCCAATGAAGAAAGCCATCGGGGTTTATACGGCGGGCCCTATCTGGCATGATATTATGGAATCGGTGTGGGCGGATCCGGCGCTGTATGACGCCCTGGGCTATGCTGACGCCACGTTTCCCCAGGGGTTTACCCCACCATCTGATGTGGTTGCCATCCCTGTCTGCGACTGGATGCCGGGCAAATTCAATCCGGCCTGCCCGCGGATGGTCGAGGAAATCTATGCCAGCGATGCGCCCAAGCTGCCTCCCGCGGGCCGCTTGCGCGGGTACTGTCTGCCTGCCGGCGCCGAAAATGCACCTGTCGAGACCTATTTCCTGTCGCTGCCTGACGACAACACTGAGGCCACGCGAGCGCGGGACTGGATGCGGCGGCGTTTCGGGCGCACGGTTCAGGACCTGGATGTCTGCGACGCCACGCCTCAAACCAGAAAGCTGGTGCAGCAGCCCAAACTTCTGCCTCCGCGCCAGCTTGTGAAGATAACCGACGCCCAAAATGCTTCGGCGGTCACCCCGCAGTCTTCCAATAAGGCGGGGGAGTAGTGCATGATGAAACGAGCCCTTCTTTTTCTTATCATGGCATGGCTGTTGAGTTCATGCCGCGGTCTGGCGATAAGCCCGCCGGTGGCGTCTACGCCGACTGTGATCCCATCCTCTGCCACGCCCACCCCGCAGTTTTATGTGGTGCAGCCGGGGGACACCTTGTGGGCGATAGCCAAAAAGACCGGTGTGGATGTCGATACGCTGGTAACCGTGAATGAACTGAAAAATCCGGATGCGTTGCGCCCCGGCGATCGGCTTTTGATATCGGACAAAGTCACCATCTCCGGTCAGCCTCTGCCAACCCCGACCCCCACGCCTATTCCTTGCCTCTTTGGCTGCATCCAGCCGCCTTCTTATTGCAAAATCAAGGGGTATCAGGCCCGACTGGACGGCCTGAAGCTCTATGTATTGCCAGAAGATGAGATTTACCCCATGCAGCAGGCGGATGTGTGGTTTTGTCGCGAGCAGGACGCTCGCAATGTAGGCTGGCAGCACTGGACGCCCAGCGGTCCGAAATGACAATGACCCGCGGCAAGACTGCTCGGAAGCGTTTGTCCTCCGCAGGCTGATTGCCCGCGGTCGCGCGATTATTTTCCCGGCGTTTCCAGGATTTCGGCCTGCGGGCCGGGGGCAGGGAAAAGCTGATGAAAGGCCTGGGCCCGGGGCAAGCCCGAGGCGTCGCGGGCAGCGTAAAGATCGCGGCGGGTAAAGCCAGGAGGAAAGGGCCAACCGCCCTCCTGCCGCCACACAGCGCCGGTCACCCCGGCGAAGGCGTCGTCGATGCGCTGGCGGTGCCACCACATCAAATCCGCTGGCAGGGCTTCGGATGAAAACCAGCCGATGTCGGAGATTTCTCGAGGATTAGGCGAGAGAACGCCGCCAGCGGGCCGGGCCGCGAACACCGCCGCAATGGTGGCATGAGCATTGCCCACCAGCGAATACATCCCCACCAGCCGCGTCAACGCCACCGTTAATCCGGTTTCTTCATGCGCTTCGCGCATGGCCGCTTGGGCTAGGCTCTCGCCCGAATCCACATCGCCGCCTGGCAACCCCCACACGCGAAAATCCTCCCGCTGGATGAGCAGAATGCGGTGCGATTGAATGATTGCGACAGATGCAGCGAGATGTACAGACATGATGTTGGGGAAAAGAGGGGATGAACGGCCGGGCGCTTTTTTTATGCTTCTGCATTACCATGCTGTCCCTTCAGTGGAACGCCGAAAGTCATTGTAACACAAATATCATTTGGGCGTGTTGAAATGTTATTTTGTAGCCATGCTTTTTCGCAACGGCTAAGGTTGTCTCCTCATGAACTCATTTGGCAAGTTTCCTTGGCAGCCATCTGGAAGTTCGTTCGCCTCTTTGCTTAGCGGATGCCGCACATTTCAGTATCAAGTTTATGGGGATTGCGTGACATCCCCTCTCAGGATAGATGAAAATGTGACACGAATAATTGTCTTTGATCTAATAGCTCGCATAGATTTTGTGTTACTCAATAGCATTTCGGAGCTGTTTCATCAATGTTTGTGATAATGCGAGTTCATCAAAGGCATGAAAAGCCTTAAAAATACCGATGCTTTTCGATAAATACTCAATAGCCAGATCATCTTCACCTAAATAGTGATGAACGCTCCCCAGTGAACGAAAAGCTATCCCAACAGCAATACTGTCTGGCAGTTGTTCTGCCAATTGGCGCGTTTTGTTACTATATTTCAATGCCAATTCAATCTCATTATTTGCCAGTGACACTGCTGTCAGATCGGAATTGGCAATGCACAAATGGTAGGGGTGATTCGTCATTTGTGCCAATTCAAAAAGTTTTTGGGCATGTGTATGCGCTTTTTCTTTTTCACCTTTTTGCAAACAGTATCCAACAAAATTATGGTGACCAATTTGTTGACTTTTGATATCCCCGATTTCTTGAAATAGCGACATTGCCGATTCATAATACTTGAATTGTTGTTCGGAATCTCCTAATTGCCCGAAAATATAACCGATATTTCCGGTTGCTTTGGCTTCCAATAACCGATCGCCGCAGCGATGAAAGAATCTGCGACTCTCCTCAATGAGCTGTTTGGCATTCTCATATTCATGTGCATGGATTGTCGTTGTTCCTAATCCAAATTTTGAACATGCGATCAGATAATCATCCTGAGATTCTTCTGCCATCTCTAAACTTTTCTGGTGGTAACTGATGGCAGCATTGGTCATTCCCTGACGATAAGACACCCACCCCAAACCTCTATATGCACGTGAAATGCCTCCAACATCATGCAGTGATAGGTATCGCGTTAAACTTCGTTCGTAGTATTCACGGGCCTGCTCATATAACATCAAGTGTTCATACGTAACGCCAAGTTCATACTCAAATTCTGCCTTGACATCATCCTCCATATTGGAGTTATACGCACTTTGATAAGCCTCAACGGCCTGCTGATACCGTCCTTGAGTTCTGTAAACAGCTCCTTGCAACTTCATTAACTTTGCATATTGTGAATTATCAGCCAGCGTAGCGCTTTCCCCCAACTTTTTGACAAGGCGCTGTGTCAACCGTTCCAATAACCATACCTTACCCTGTCCAATGTATTGTTGTGGGTTTTCTGGAACCAAGCGGATTGCTTCGTCTATAATATCAGCCTGCTCATAGTGAAATGCAGCAAGAAGGGGGTGATGATTTAGCTCGAAATAACCGGCAGTTTTTCGATGTAGCCCCTTTCGCTCCGATTCACTCATTAATTCGTAGAAAAATTTTCTGACTACTGCGTGCTGGCTGAACGTTGATTCGTTTTGAACCTTTTTAGAAATCAACAGGTATCGTTCGACCAAAGATAATATGGTCTGCAATTGTGAGCCTTCATCTAAAATGTACTCAATGGCGGTTCGTGTTGCAAATTCACCATCAAAAATGGAGACTGAGCGCATGACTGCTCGTTCCTGCTCATTGAGCCCCTGATAAATTTCCAAAAGCAAATAGCGAGCGATGGCCTCACTATCCCAAAAACTTTCGAAACTGGCGATATTTTTGCCCTGCTTTGACATCGCTATAGCAAGGATGAGTAATTGCGGATTCCCTTGAGATGTCTGGTACAGAGCATTGATTGCTTCTTCATCAAGGTTGATGCCATGGTGCGCAAGTAGCCAAGATGCGTCGTCAATGCTTAGACCATCCAATGGCGCGGCTGGAGGAATAGAAAAGTGAGTGGGCATACGGCGGGAGATAATAATCAATGATAACGATACATCAACGGCATTGAGAATTGGTTGAATTAGTTGGTTGAATGTTTTTTCCTGTATTGCTGCATGATAATCATCAAAACAGATAACAGAATCGATTTCTTTTAGTGTCTGAACAATAGCCCGCAGAATAATCATTGGGGGCGGCGTATGTTCATTTTGAAGTGATTTCCAGATGGCTGGGCGTCCGGCATGGGCCAAGAAAGCTGCTAGATTCCAAATAGTGGCTTCAATTTCATCATTTTGTCGAAAGGTGTGCCAGAAAATATGTTTTGATGCGAAGGGCGGTGATTGCAAAAGCCGGGCCGCTAAAGTTGACTTGCCCACC
The DNA here is from genome assembly GCA_015493675.1 of Anaerolineae bacterium. GTDB lineage: Bacteria > Chloroflexota > Anaerolineae > J102 > J102 > M2005. The sequence goes on along the minus strand of WGCR01000323.1, from coordinate 10,677 downwards.
CCGGGCATGCCGGTAATAATAAGGAAGTGATTTGTCTGGAGCTGCCTTCGATAACTCTCCAATTCCGCTTGTCTGCCGATAAAATAGGGTATCTCTGGCAACGACTCAGGAGGAGGTGGAGGGAAAACATAGTACTGTGCTGGAGCGGCGCTTGCGGCAACAGGGAAATGTTCTATCAAAAAATTTTCGGCATCAATGAAATCAGCAGAAGCCAAAAATGATTCAAACCATTCACGATCAAAATACTTACGATCAAACGTTGTTCGTCGAATAAGTGCTTCCGCCAATGATAGAACATCTTCCTCGCTGGATGGCAAGCGTCTGCCATATCTCCAATTGTTAAGTGTGTGGGGCGACAAATAAAGTTCTTCTGCAAGCTGAAGATAAAATCCCGACATCGTGATGTGTTGGTGGTGGGATATGATTTTTGCCGCTTCATTTAATAAACGACCGAACTTGTTTGTTTTCATCATTATAAATGGAGAAGGTGAACCAAATTTTGTCCATCATGAGTCAAAATTGAACGTTTTTTTGTTCGTGAATACATTGTATTATACAGGCATCAAAAGCAACACACCAATCGATTCGAAATTTCCTCCCACGATTCTGAAGACAAAAGGAGAAGGCTCATGTTACACAACGCAAATCAGACCACTCGAAAGCACATCGAAACCTGGATGACGATTTTGTTGCTGGCGTTAGCGACATTCGTTTTATTCATGGCGCTTTCTTTTTCTTTTTCATCGGCCATTCCGCAAAGACATGGGAAGAATATTGACAAAGCTCATTATGCTCAATGCATTCCCGGTGATGAGTGCCCCGGCTCCAATGATACCTGGGGAAATGGATGATTTTTTAATCTTGCAATCGTATGCTTTTTCAGAGGTAGATTTATTAGGAGAACGTATCATCACAGGGAGCGCCAATAAATGTATTATCACTTATCCCGTTACACAAATATTTTTCAAAGATATGGCCGTTGGTGGCTGTTTCATTCCCCGACTGGCATCGCCGCTGAATTGACTGAAGATTTCGTAGAAACAGAAGCGTTTCAGAAACTGGTTTCAGATTCGGTTGTGCGTGAAAGCAAAAATAGTGTTCTGAAGTTTATGATTGAAAATGGCATTTTACTTGATGAAGAGAAGTTTACCAACGAACCATCCTTGCTCGACAAACAGTTACAGCAATATATCAATGATGAGAAGAGTTTCGAACTTACTATCCTGCCAACTGAGAAGTGCAACTTTCGATGCGCCTATTGTTATGAAGATTTTAGTTTGGGGCGAATGTCGAAAGAACTGATCGAAAGCATCAAGAAGCTCATTACTGAAAAAGCATCTAACGGCAAGGTTAGAAGGCTGAAAATAAGTTGGTTTGGCGGTGAACCATTAGTGGCAAAAGATATTGTGTTTGAGATATCCAGTCATGCTTTGCATGAGTCCCGACGTAATAACATAACGTTTGCAAGTGATATTACGACCAATGGTTACTACTTGACTAAAGATAATCTGGACAGCCTTCTCAAATACCAGGTAAGAGGATATCAGATAACGTTGGATGGTCCGCCCGTCACACATAATAAGAGTCGCATCCTTTTTAATGGTCGAGGAACATTTGAACGCATCTGGGAAAATTTACTCTTGATGCAACAACGGTCGGATGAATTTTCTGTTCTATTGAGAATGAATATTAACGATTTGAATTACGAGGAGACTGAAGCCTGGCTCCCCGAATTGAGCCAAACATTCTTGCGAACGGATGGAAGGTTCTTCCTCCATTTTCACCCTGTGTTTGATAAAGATTTACAAGGGAAAAGGAAAGACGGCTCCTCTCAGCTCTCTCGTATTCAAGCACTCTATAAGCTAGCTCGAACATTGAATCTACCCACCGATTTTGAGAATCAGTTGCGCCCATTTGGTTCTATCTGCTATGCCGCCAAACGCAATAACCTGGTTATCCGCAGCAATGGCGTCATCAATAAATGTACCGTTGCTTTTGGCGTACCCGAAAATGATGTAGGCGTGCTGACAGAGGACGGCAACTTAGAATTGAATGACCATTTTGATTTATGGGTGCGGGATAAGCTCGATAATGACTACTGCCGCAATTGCACAGTTGCTTATCAGTGTGGTGGACATGCGTCCTGCCCGCTCAAGGCAATTACCGGGGACGAAACAAAACGTTACTGTGCCAGCGTCAAACAGACAGAAACGTGGGTGCCCATGTTAGCCTAATTCTTTGGCGCTTTCATCCTTTTGTGAGTAATGGATTTGTGTAACGCCGGCTACTAGCAAATCCTTATTCGATATATCAACTATCTTCTTCCCCCCATTCCATTAATAGGAGAAATGACCATGAAATTGCTGACTACCCCAAGTGTTGCTGCTGATAAAGTTGCCAACGTTGGTTGTGTGAACATCATTTGTTGGTAAAGTTCGGCCCTTCGTCCATCTTCCATCCCTAAGTTTAGTTCGTTCGCTACATTCAACATCACATCATTACAATTCTCATCTCATTCGGAGGAAAATCATGAAACTGTTGACCACGGAAAACGTTTACTCGGATCAGGCTGGCCTTAACATCGGCTGCATCAACTTCATCTGCTGGGAAGTCTAATTGTACCAATTTTGACAGCAGGAAAGGGGAGGAGCGGGGGGCATCCCGTCCTCCTCTCCTCCTCTCCTTCTCCTCTTTTTATCTCACGATACGGATAACTATCCAAACTTGTTTTTTCTTCCCCTCATTTCAGGGAGCCAAGTATGAGTACATTGAAGACGACGGTCATCTCCAGCTCATTTTATTTTTACTATTCCCTGTTGGCGATTGTCCGGCAGGCTCAATACGGCATTCAGATATTGGTCATGCCGCTCCTGGCGCTTTCCGTTTTCATGGCTGTCTATGCGGCGACCAGAATGATGGGAGGAAATGTGAAAGACCTTTTCTATCCCTTCCTGGTTTACAATCTGATTAATTTCCCTTTGGGCGCAGTGACACAAATTTCTTTTGGCACGTTTACAAACACCTCTTATTCCAGCGTATTGCTGGCTACCCCTACATCTATCAACACATTGCTTGGCCGTTTCCTTGGTGATTCTTGGACATCACTAATCGGTAATCTTTTTGGCATTTTGGTGGCAGCTATCATTGTCAAGCCCACTTTTCATGGCCCAACTGGGGTGGCAGGTATCTTTTTGTTGCTGTTATTGATTGTTCCTAGTATTCAACTTGGGATGGCGATTGGCATGAAATTTATTTTTGCTCATCAATTATCCCAGTTTATCCTGCTTGGATTTTTTGTCATTCTTGTTCTACCCACCAATGTTCCCTGGCTATGGATTGCCTTGCCGTTTACAGCTTCTTTACATCTTTTTGCCAATGCATCACTATCGCTTGCGCCATTTCTTTATGGGTTTATCGGCGTCATATTGTGGTGGATTGTGGCAAAAGCCATTTTGTTGCGAGCCTACAATCATTACCGCTCCGGTAAAGGAGTCGATCGACGATGAAACAGTACATTATCAAAGCTAACGATTTACAAAAAACATATCCGACTAAGCCTCCAGTTAAGGCGTTACAAGGGTTTTCTCTGTCGGTGGAGCACGGCGAAATTGTAGGCATTTTAGGCCCCAACGGGGCTGGTAAAACGACATTTATTCGCATACTATTGGGCATCCTTTTGCCTGATGCTGGTGAGATAACTGTAGGGGACGCCAGCCCCATCGCATCTCCCAAAAAGGTGGCTCGCCAAATACGTTTTGTACCGGAACTGCCGTTTTTGAATAGTAATTGGACATTATGGCAAAATGCTCGCTATTGGTTTAGCGTTTGGGAGGAAGCTTGGGCGCCTGGAAAAGTTAAAGACCTGCTTATACGATTTCGATTGATTGAAAGGGCGGACGAACCTTTAAGCCGCTATTCACGGGGAATGCAACAAAGAGCTGGTTTGGCTTTGGCCCTGGCATCCACGGCTCCGGTTATTATTATGGACGAACCAACACTTGGCCTGGATGTTCTTGGTGTGCAGGAAACACTTGACATATTAGAAAATACTAAAGATCAAGGCAGGACTATTCTTTTTGCCTCTCATGATATGCACTTTGTCGAGAAATTGGCCGATCGCGTCGCTTTGGTTGCCAAAGGTCGGGTGTTGGAGACCTCTACTGCATATGATTTCCGTAAAAAATACGGCCAGGAATACGTAACGTTAAGATACAAGCTACCTGCTCAGAATGAAATTATCAGTGAGCAACTTCCAGTTGATGCAAGTTATTCAGATGAAAGAACGTGGAACAGGATTACAAAAATGGGAGGGACACTGATTGAACTGCGTAGAGATCTGCAATCTTTGGATATGGTTGTTGGACATTATTTGCAGCAAAACGCTTACTAGCAAGCAATAGACGCATTTTCAAAAAAGAACTGATTTGAATGGAGGCATTGGAAAATGAAGTTTGTTCTGACTTTGGAAAACGCATATGATTTACATGAGTATTTAAATGATTTGGTTCAGGGAGAAGCTCTTGTTTCATCCGCCTACCCGTTTCTTGCATCGCAATTCGCCGTCGGCATGACTCGTACAAGGCGTAGATATCGAGATGAACACCTGGATAACACAGAACTTTTGCAACACCAGCCGTTCCAAGTGTAAAGCGTCAATGATATGAATTTGACGAATAAATGCGTTGAGTTATTCTGCAGCTTGTCTCCTGTGGGATATGGATGAGGGAGAGGTGCCGTATCCATTGGCCTGATGCGCCTGTGGACGTAAGACTTCACAGATCAGTGGTCATGATGCAATGGGGGAGGTGTATTCAACCTATCTTTTAACGAGATTGGCGGCTTATCCGCGCGTTGTATGTTTCGCACTTCGCATGGGCAGAGGATATAATCATCTTACTCCAGACATCGCCCTCAATGATTCCGTGACGCCCTGATTCATCATGCCCACGCCCTACGACCATATCAATCAGAAAACCGCAGAAAAACAGTATAGCTCCCGCATGTGCTTCGTGTGCGGCGTGGAGAATCCGGCGGGACTGCACGCCCACTTCTATCAGGTGGATGATACGACCTGTGTGGGGCGGTTCCTGCCCGCTGATCATCATCAGGGCTATCCGGGCCGGGTGCACGGCGGCGTGGTGGCTTCCATGATGGATGAGACCCTGGGCCGGGCCGTGTGGGGCGACGCCAAAACCTGGGGCGTTACCGCCGAACTCACCATTCGCTACCGCAACCCTGTGCCGTTGGGTGAGATGCTGACCGTGGTGGGCAGACTGACTCGCGACACCCGCCGCCTTTTCGAGGCCGAGGGGGAACTTATTACCGCCGATGGCGCGGTGGCGGTGGTGGCTCACGGCAAATACATCAAAATTCCCCTGGAACAGATTCTGGCAGACACCGCCGAAGCGGGCCTGGATCCTGATCTGGAGCTTTTTGTCATCCCCGATCCCGAGGAATAGAAATGAAACATTGCCCTAATCCCGACTGTCCGTTTTTTCGCGAATACGGCGTGGCGGCCGAGTATGAGGATCGGGTGGAAAAATGTCTGGATTGCGGAACACAACTGACGCCGGGCCCGGCGCCAGCACCGCCGAAAAAAGAAAAAGAACCTCCCCTCGCCGAATGGGGCGCCATCCGCACTGTGGTTCGGTGGAAAGAGGAAGAAGAAAAGGAGCATTGAATGAACATTACCCGCATCAATCATGTCGCCATTGTCGTCAATGATCTCGATGAAGCTATTCGCACTTATCGTGACAAACTGGGACTGGTTGTGAGCAAACGTCTGCTCATGCCCGAGCAGGAGGTGGAGATTGCATTTCTCCCCGCGGGCGAAAGCGCCATCGAGCTGATCTCGCCCGTCACCGAAACTTCGGGCGTGGCCAAATATCTGGCCAAACGGGGCGAGGGGCTGCATCACATCTGCCTGGAAACCCCGGACGTGCAACTGAGTCTGGCCGAATTGGCAGCCCGGGATGTGCAGCTCATCAATCAGGAGCCCATTCGGGCGGCGGAGGGACTGGGGTTCTTCGTTCATCCCAAGGCCGCTCACGGCGTGCTCATTGAGTTCCTGGAACCTTATCCGGAGGGAGAAAATGTCGGTGGTTGAAGGGCTGATGGCCTTTTTCTTGTTGCTGTTTTGGCTCATTATTCTGGCCGCGCCGGTGGCGCTGATTGCCCTGACTGTATTGGTGCTGATCGGCTTGCGCCGTCGCAGGCGGGATCGCGCCATCCGCCTGCTGGATGGCTTTCTTGTGACCCTGGAGCGCGACGACGGCGCCCGTCGGACCGGCGTATTGCGCATCAATCGGGATGGGCTGACTTTGGAATACGCCCTGCCAGCCACCGGTCAAACCCCTACCGTGCCTATTACCTACCTCCATTACGAGGCGGAATGGCGGGCATTGAATGCTATCTATCGTTTTGAAGATGAATTGAGTAAACAGGAAAAGGAACAGCGGCAACATCAGTTGGATGCGGTGTCCCCCACCTGGGGAAGCAGACGACGATGGCGTCCGGGCCAATGGATTGATCGGCTCACCGAGCAGGGCATTGCCTTGTGGATGCACCTGCGCGGGCGATCTTTCCCCGAGGCCAGCTTCCAGCGCATTCCCCACAGCCAGCGGCAGTTGTTGACAGGCTATGCCGGCGATAATGTGAATGATATGTTGGATGAAAATCTGGGCAAACAGGTGATCGCCCGGCATCTTGCCAATAATTTTTTGCATCGCCATCAGGGATTGCTGGTTGCTTACTCCCGCTATTTTCTCTTTTTGGCTCAAACGCCTGTTTCCCAGCAGGTGACTGTGCCTTTGTCGCCAGAGAAAGGCGCCGGGCAGGAATTCACGCTGCGTTGGCATTGGAAAAACGGCCAGCTCGAAATACGCAATCTCAGCCGTTATCCCTTGCTGCTGGATCACATCCGCCTGGGCGAAAAGGTGCGGGATTTGAGCATGATGATTGCTGATGAATCGGCCTTTACGCTATATGTCGAGACGCCAGCGCGGGGCGATGTGATTCTTGCCGCCCGTATTATCCGCGAAGCGGATGTGCTGCTGCCCCGGAATCGGGCCATCGTCCGTTATGCAGCGGATCTTCCCGGGCATCTGGCAGCGCTGGATGTGGGCGTGGCCCTGACGCGGCCCGATGAGGACGATGATGAGGAGCTGCGCCTGCGCCGGGAGATGAAACAACATCCTGCGAATCCTTCCGTCGCTGCGGCTCTGGCCCGGCATCTCTATCAGAAAGGCAGACTGGATGAGGCGGAGCATTATTACAAGAAAGCGCTGGCCGACGCCCGCCGTTTGCCCGATAGCGGCGAGCGGGTGCAACTGGAGTTGACGCGATTGCGCATGTATCGAGACGATGAAGGAGAATTGAGCTCGTGACTTTGATTTTGGGCATCGAAACCTCATGCGACGAGACCGCGGCCGCAGTGCTGAAGGAGGGGCGCGTCATGCTTAGCAATGTCGTTGCCTCGCAGATCGAATTGCATCGGCAGTATGGCGGCGTTTTTCCCGAGATGGCGTCGCGTCAGCATGTGTTGGCTATCATCCCCGTCATCCGGCAAGCATTGGCAGATGCTGCAGTGAGTTGGGATGACCTGGACGCGGTGGCTGTCACGCGCGGGCCGGGGCTGGCCGGCTCGCTATTGGTGGGGATGAATGCGGCCAAGGGCGCGGCCTGGGCCCGAAATCTTCCTCTGGTGGGGGTCAATCACCTGGAAGGACACATCTACTCCAACTGGATCCAGGCCGAGGGCAATACGCCCGACAAGGCCTTCCCTGTGCTGGTGCTCATCGTCAGTGGCGGGCATACCGAACTGATTTTGATGTCCGGGCATGGCCAATATCAGCGATTGGGCGGCACTATCGACGATGCCGCGGGCGAGGCCTTTGATAAAGTAGCGCGGGTGCTGGGGTTGGGCTATCCCGGTGGCCCGGCTATTCAAAATGCGGCGCAGAAGGGAAATGATCGGGCCTGGCGATTCCCCAGGGCCCGCACCAGAAATGCGTACGATTTCAGTTTTAGCGGCTTGAAGACCGCTGTCTTGCGGGAAGTGCAGCGGCTGGAAGGACAAGACCTTTCGATCAGCCGCAAACTGACTCCGGGCGAGCATTTGCCTCCGCAGACCATCGCCGATCTGGCCGCGTCCTTCCAGCGGGCGTTGGTGGATGCCCTGGTGGAGAAGACTGTGCGGGCTGCGCAGGAAACCGGCGTCAGCGAGATATGCGTGTGCGGCGGCGTCTCGGCCAATGCAGTGCTGCGCCAGTCCATGCGAGAGCAATCTCCGGCGCCTGTCTCGGTTCCCCCCATCTATCTGTGCACTGACAATGCCGCCATGATTGCCGCCGCCGGACATTATCGTTTTATGGCCGGGGAGCGCGCCGGTCTGGATATGGATGTTATTCCCAACCTGCGTTTGATTCCATAATCTCAGTTCGGGATAATTCGAAGTCCTGCTTGAGCTTTCGGAGGGGCGGCGTTTTCAATGTCGCTTGCCTGTCAGGCCCAGCAAGCCGTGTAAAACGCCTCGTAAGCGGGCCCGGGCCGCGTCGCCGCGCCACGCCCGCAGCGCATCCCAAATGATTTTGGCGTGCCCGCCCAGAATCGCCCGCCATTGCGCCCGCCAATCCGCGGCGGTGAGATGCCAGCGATGCAGCAAAATCAGGTTACGGCCCACGTAGTAGCTGGCGATCTTCCCGCCGCCGGTGGCGCTGAGATGGTGATAGACCCGGGCCTCGGGTGCAAACACGGCTTTCCATCCCGCCTTTTGCATGCGCCAGGCCAGGTCCACATCCTCCAGATACATAAACAACCGGGCGTCGAAGCCGCCCAGCGCCCGCCAGACCTCCTGCCGGTACGCGGCCGCGCCGCCACAGGGCCCGAACACCCAGATGTCGTCATCGTACTGGCCCTCGTCCTTTTCCCACACGCCGCGGTTTTGCGGGAAAAAGCCGGGCGCCATCATGTCGCCCGCGGCGTGCAGCACGTCGCGGCGGTCGAAGAGCAGCATCTTGCTGGCGGCCGCGCCCGCATCGGGATGGGCCTCCAACGCGTCGGTCAGGGCCAGCAGCCAGCCCGGTTCCACCTCGGTGTCGTTGTTCAACATCACCAGCACATCCACATCGGGCGCCAGCGCCGCGCCGCGATTGCTGGCGACCACGAAACCGGTGTTCTCGCCCAGGGCCTCCACCTGCACCTCGGGATACGTCTCTGTCAACATAGCCAGCGAGCCGTCGGTCGAGCCATTATCCACCACGATTACCCGAAAATCGGGATGCGTCTGCGTCCGCAGGCTGTCCAGGCACACGCGCAAATAGTCCCGGCCATTCCAGTTGACGATGATAACCGCGGCAGAAAGAGTCATGTCAGGATTATAAACGCTGAATGGTCACAAACCAAGCGGCAAAATGGTTGGGAATGCGCAAGCGATACAATCCCGCCCGAATGCGCCGCCGCCACGCCCGGCCAGCGGCCGTGTCATCGGGGCGTCAACTGTCTTTATAGGCCTTCAAAAAATCTTCCCTTCGGTGACTCAATCTCCGAAAGTCTCAATGTGGAAGGCGATGGCGGATTTCACATCAGCCAGCGCTGCTTCATACGTGTCGCCTTCTCCCACAACAACCCCCTTCAGTCCAAGAGGATAGGCCACGTAACCATCCTCATGTTTTTCGACAACGATCTTGAATTGCTTTGTCATGGTCTACGCCTCGTGCGCCTGGACGGCGTTCATCGTAAAAGGGATATTCATACGCTGATTATACATCGCCCGATCAACTGAGGCAACTCATTCACCAATCAGGCCCGAAATGGCGAGATTAGCGCCACCGCAAATGCAGAAGCCGCCGATGAATGCGTCGCCAGGCCCGGGCCGCGGCCGCGTCATCGGGGCGGCGGGCGAGAGGCGCGTAGGCCCGGGCTTCCAGGCTCTCGGCTAGGGCGTCGATGTCGGCCAGCAGCGCGGGCAGAGCAGGATGGCGGGGATAGCGGGCCGTGAGAGCGGCTGACCAGCGCGCCGCGGTTTCGCGCGGGGTGAGCCAGGGCGCGGAGACGACGCCGTAGCGAGGCCCGACGCGCGCCAGTCGCAGCCACGCCAGTTGCCACGGATTCTCAGCCAGCCGCCGCAGCCGCCACTCCCGCCAGGCCCGGCGCCCCAACAGCAGGAGCGCAATCCCGAACAGCAGCCAGCCGCCCCAGCGCAGGAGCTGATTCCGCCAGCCGTGCAGACGCAGCGCCCGCAGCGTCTCCAACACATCCAGCTTGTTGGCCTCGCGCGGCCGGGTGAGCTGCGGTTGGGTCTGAAATCGAGGCCGGGCCGGGGTGGGCTCGAAGGGAATCCAGCCGTAGCCGGGGAAGTAGAGCTCGGGCCAGGAGTGGCCGTCCATCTCCTGCACCACCAGCCGGTTTTTGCGTGCGTCGTACTCGCCCGGCGCATAGCCCACGGCCAGGCGGGCGGGGATGCCCAGGCTGCGGGCCATGACCACCATGGCCGAGGCGTAGTAATCGCAGTAGCCCTGCTGCAAATCGAAGAGGAAGTAATCCACCACGTCCACGTCGGGCGGGGGCGGAGCCAGGTCGAGGGTGTAGGGGTAGGCGGATCGCAGGTGGTTTTGGATGGCGACGGCCTGATCGTAGGGATTGCGGGCGTCGGAGGTGATGCGGGCGGCCAGGTCGCGG
>WGCR01000322.1 GCA_015493675.1 Anaerolineae bacterium | reverse complement strand
TGTCTGCCTTGAGGATTCCGGGCCGCTGAGAGAGCACCAGCACCCGATCGGCCAGCCACACCGCCTCGTTGATGGCATGGGTGACCATGACGATGGTGATGGTTTTCAGGCGATGAATGCGCAACAACTCCTGATCGAGATATTCTCGCGTCAACGCGTCCAGAGCGCCAAATGGTTCATCCAGCAGAAGCAGTTCGGGATTCTGCACCAGGGTGCGGGCGATGGCGGTGCGTTGCCGCATCCCGCCCGAAAGCTGATGGGGATAATGGTTCTCGAAATCGCTCAGGGCAACGAGGGCGATGTACTCCCGGGCGATCTCATAACGCCGGGCTTTCCGCTCTCCCCTCAGTTCCAGCGGCAGGGCCACGTTATCCAACACTGTGCGCCAGGGCATGAGGTTGCTGCTCTGGAAGACGATGCCCACGCGCGGGTTCGGGCGGGTGATGGGCTCGTCATCCAGAATGATGTGACCCTGGGTGGGCGGCAGCAATCCGGCGATGATGCGCAGCAAGGTGGATTTGCCGCTGCCGCTGGGCCCGACCACGCACAGAAATTCCCCCCGTCGCGCCTGAAAGCTGATATCTTGCAGCGCGTGCAGCGGGTCGGCGGGATCGCCAAAAGTTTTGTGGACGTGTTCGAGGGAGAGGAGGGGCATGGTGGGAAATCGAGATTAGGAGATTAGGAGATTGGGAGATTGGGAGATTCGAAACATCTGCCCGCACAGTCATTTCGAAGGAGCGCAGCGACTGAGAAATCCCCCGTGAAGCGACCTCCGGGAGGTGGCGATAGCCTGCTGTTTATGCAGATTGTTTTCCGCCACCTCCCGGAGGTTAATGACCTTGACCTATTTGCCAACGTCCGCTTTTTCGACGAAGTCGTTGGTCCAGATGCCGTCGGTGTCGACCAGCTTGTCCACCAGCCCGGCCTGCTGCATGAATGCGGCGGTGGCGGGCCAGATGGCGGGATCGGTGCGGCCCAGAGCCTCGGGCGAGGCGGGCGTCCAGTAGGGCAATGAGGCGTCGAAAATGGCGCGGTTGGCGTCGCGGTTCTGGGCGGCTTCGGGCACGAACTTCAGGCTGATTTCGAAGGCTTCGTCGGGATGCGACAGGGTGTAGGCCACGCCCCGCAGCATCGCCCGCACCATCCCTTCGGCCCGCCCGGGCGCCTCGGCCATGATCTTGTCGTTGGTGACAAGACCGTTGGCAGGGAGGTGCATATAATCATCCACCACGATGACGTTGGCGGGGATGCCCTGCTGCCGGAATTGCACCGGGCCATTGGCCGCGTAATCCACCGCTGCATCCACCAGGCCCTGTTGCAGGGTTTCGGCCTGGTTGAAGCCCACGGTTTTCAGAGTGATCTGGTCTTCGGGCAGATTTGCGGCTGTCACCAGCGCCTTCCAGCCCACGTAACTGGCTCCGAACAGGCCCGGAATCCCCACCGTTTTGCCAATGAGATCATCAGGCGTGGTGATGCCCTTGTCTGCGGGCGAAAACACCACGACAGGGTAACGGGTGTACCACTCGGCGATGTAGGTGACAGGCAGGCCCTGGGCCCGGCCCAAGATTACCTGATCCCCGCTGGCGATGACAAATTCCCGCTTACCCGCGGCCAGCAGCTTGAGAAAGTCGGTCTCATAGCCATATTCCAGCGATACGTTCAGGCCCGCTTCTGCGAAATAGCCTTTTTCGATAGCGACGTACAGGGGGGCGAACTGGACGCTGGGGATATAGCCCACGCCCAGTTGAACCGCGACCGGGCCTGATGCAGCTTCGGGCGCGGCGGTTGCGCCGCAGGCTGCCAGCAGGAGAATCAGTGGGAGAAGAATGAGATATTTTTTCATAGCAAAATGAAGGAAATGTTTCGTGGTAAAAATGCGGCGGAATACCTGGCTGTACTGAAAAAACCTTCACCACGGAGGCACAGAGCGCACGGAGGAAGAAAAAGGTGAGATTTGGAGAGAAATTTCTCTGTGAACTACCACTATTTTCTTCGTGTCCTCCGTGTCTCCGTGGTGAAATGGCCTTCTTGCAGTGAAGTCATACCTGAGCAGTTACGACGGATGACTTAACTGACCCGTTTCCAGGCCAGCAGGCGGTATTCCAGCAGGGAGATGAGGCCATAGAGCCCCAGAGCAATGAGCACCAGGGTGAACAGGGCCACGAACAGCAGGGGGGTGTCGAGCAAGCCCTGGGCCAGGTTGATGAGGAAGCCCAGGCCGCGATCGGAGCCCACGAATTCGCCGATGACGGCGCCGATGACGGCCAGGGTGGCTCCGATCTTGAGCGCGCCCAGGAATACAGGCAGGGCGGAAGGGATTTCCAGTTTGGTAAAGATCTGCCAGCGGGTGGCCTGCAGGGAGCGCATGACCGCGACAAGCTCCGGCTCTACCGAACGCAGTCCCACGATGGTGTTGACCAGCACGGGGAAGAAGAGCACCAGGGCGGCGATGATGATGGTGCGGGCCAAAGGCTGCTGAATCCAGATGACCAGCAGAGGGGCCAGCGCCACCACCGGGAAGGATTGCAGGGCCACGATGTAGGGCGAGACCAGTTGATCCAGCAAGGGAGATTT
>WGCR01000321.1 GCA_015493675.1 Anaerolineae bacterium | reverse complement strand
TCGCTGCACCGCCACCTCCGCCTCCCCCGCCGGGTATGGCCCCAATCGATCCGCGGGCCGAGGCCCTGCGGGCGGGCTTCGAGCTGGACAGCGCCTATCGGGATCTGCGGCGATCGGAACTGATGATCCAGCAGATGGAGACGATGACCGCTCCCTCGCCCGAGCTGGACGACGCCAGACAGCTTTTCGAATTCGCCTCCGCATTCCATCGCAAGGCCTATCAGGCCTACGAGGCGGGCCAGTACCGGCCCGCGGCGGAATACGCCGTCGCCGTCAAGGACATTATGCGGGCCATCGACAAGCTTTACAACATCGTCATGATGCCCTGACAACTATCCTTTTTTTCGAGATCAGAAGATGACCAGCATGACCAGAATCATTCGAACCACAACACAAGACATCCGCTTTGAGAAAGCGGTGCGTTTTGTAAAAAAGAATATGGTGTTGGCTGTCCTCACGTTGCTGCTGCTTGTGATCATGATCTTGCGCGGGGATAGCCCGGATGCGCTCCCCAGTTATGGCCGTTTCATCGAATGGAACACCATCATCACGCTGACGGGAATTCTAATGATCACCACTGGCATCCGCGAAAGCCACTTTTTGAGCCAAATCGCTCAAAAAATCCTGTCCCGCCCCATCTCGGAACGGAACGTCGCTCTGGTTCTGGTGACGCTCTCGGCCCTGCTGGCCACCTTCCTCACCAATGACATCGCTCTATTCATCATCGTTCCTCTGACTTTGAGCTTGCAGGAAAACGTGGAGAACGACCTCGCCAGACTGGTCATCTTCGAAGCCATCGCCGTCAATGTAGGCTCGGCGCTGACGCCCATCGGCAACCCTCAGAACCTGTTTCTGTGGCACGAGTGGGGGATTTCCTTCCTCCCCTTCATGGGCAAGATGGCTCCTCTGACAGCACTTTTGCTCATGTTGTTACTGGGTATGGCCTGGCTTTCCTTTAGTCGCACAGAATTGCAGGGCGAGGCCACGAAGGTGAATCATCTGGATCGACGCCTGTTTGTACTGTCGATGGCGCTGCTGGTCGGATTCATCGTTGCCGCCGAGTTTCGTTGGACCATTTACGCGCTTCCCGCTGTGTTCATCATTTACCTGCTGTTTTACCGCCACATCCTCAAGGCGGTGGATTGGCTGGTGTTGCTGATCTTCATCCTGATGTTCATCGACTTCGGCCTCATCGCTGAATTCCCCTGGGTGACAGCCATTTTGCAGCAGATCAGCCATATGGGCTCCGCAGGGGTCTTCGTGGCTTCCGCCCTGCTCTCGCAACTGGTCAGCAACGTGCCCGCCACGGTGATGATCGCCCGATTCTCCAACAACTGGCAGGCCATCGCCTACGGCGTGAACGTGGGCGGCAATGGCCTGATCATCGCCTCCCTGGCCAACCTGCTGGCGCTGCGCATCGCCGGGGGAAAGGGACAGTGGCTGAGTTTCCACAAGTATTCGCTGCTCTTCCTGGCAGTGAGTCTGGCCCTGGTATATCTGCTTCTGCGCTGAATCTGGACACCGAAGAGACATGATTTGCGCAGGATGCTCATCACCGATACACTGCTATCAGGAGAGACTTTCATTGATCCGACTTGTCGTTCGGGGCAATCCCATCAGCTCTCTGGAGTCATGCCGATGAATGCAAAAGATGTCAATCCTGCCACAGGCCCCCGCATCCTGGTTATCGAAGATGAACCGACCATCATCGAATTTCTGCGCACGGGCCTGGGCTACGAGGGGTATCAGGTCACCATCGCCCCGGACGGGCGCACGGGCTTCGATCTGGCCGGCCACCAGAGCTTCGATCTCATCATCCTCGACTTGATGCTGCCAGATATGGATGGCTTCGATGTCTGCCGCAAGCTGCGGGAGCGAGGCAACGAGACGCCCATCATCATGCTCACGGCCCGGCAGGAGGTCGCAGATCGGGTCACGGGCCTGAATCTGGGCGCAGATGATTACATCACCAAGCCATTCAGCTTCGATGAGCTGGTCGCCCGCATTCGGGCCCTGCTGCGCCGACAGGGCAAACATCCCGAACAATCCATTCTCAGCGTCGGGGATATGGTGCTCAACGCTGAAACCCATGAAGTCAGTCGGGCAGGAGAGCCCATCACCCTGACGCCCACCGAATTCGCCTTGCTGGAGCTGTTTATGCGCCATCCGCGGCGGGTTTTTACCCGCGAGACGCTGCTCAACCGCGTGTGGGGTTACGATTATGCCGGGGATGCCAATGTCGTCGATGTTCATATCAGCCATCTGCGGGAGAAAATCCGTGACAAGCCCCCGCGCCTGATTCAGACCATCTACGGCGTCGGCTACGCCCTGCATCCCGAGGATGACGCATGAAACGCTGGCGAAATCTCTCGCTGCGGGTGCGTCTCACCCTGCTGTATGTGGGACTCCTGGCCCTCTTGCTGGCGGTTCTGGGGGGCGTGCTCTACTGGGATTTTCAGAATTTTCTGCTGGAGAGCACCGCCACCCGGCTGCGGGCCCAGGCCAAGCCGATCATCGATGAGGCGTCCGCCGCTGCTGCACCGCTGGAGCACGCTCAAACGCTGGCCCGAGACCTGACTTCGCGGGAGACCGTGGCCCTCATCATCGGGCCCGACGGCGAAACCGTCGCCGTGGGCAAGACCCTGCCCGAGGAGCCCGCACCACCGCCACCCGATCCCGCGTACGATGCGCGAGCGCTGGCTGGCGAGAACGAAGTGACGTATGTGGCGCAGATGAACGGGCAGCGCTATCTGGTGCTGCTGATCCCCTGGCGCAGCGCGCCGGGCAGCCCGGACATCCTG
The DNA here is from genome assembly GCA_015493675.1 of Anaerolineae bacterium. GTDB lineage: Bacteria > Chloroflexota > Anaerolineae > J102 > J102 > M2005. The sequence goes on along the minus strand of WGCR01000321.1, from coordinate 14,865 downwards.
GGCGTGATTCAACTCAGCACGCCGTTGGCGCCCATCGAGAATATCTTGCTGCGGCAAAAGCTGATGCTGGGATTGGGGATGATGCTGACGCTGCTGGCGGGCCTGGCAGGCGGGCTCTGGCTCACCTCCTCAGCGCTCAAACCCCTCAACCAGATGACTGAGACCTGTGAACGCATCGCCGAAGGAGACTTGAGTCAGCGGGTGAACCTGCCTGAACGGGAGGATGAAATCGGCAGGCTGGCCCAAGCCTTCGATCATATGGTCGCCCGGCTGGAGGCGGCCTTCGCGGCCCAGCGCAGATTCGTCGCCAACGCCGCCCACGAACTGCGCACACCGCTCACCGCCATCCGCGGCTCACTGGAGGTGTTGATGCGGGGGGCGCAGGATGATCCGGCCGCGACCTCACGTCTCACCCAGGGGATGTACCGGGAGGTGGTGCGGCTTTCCCGCCTCTCCGAACAGCTTCTCGATCTCTCCCGCATTGGCGCCGGCGCCACCATCCACAAACAGCCGATCGATCTCCAGGCCTTTTTCGATGACTTTCTCTACCAGGCCCGGCTCCTGGCCCGAGACCGCACGGTCACGCTGGACGCGGGCGATCCTGTCACCATTCTCGCCGACCCAGATGCACTGATGGAGATGCTTTTCAACCTGATGGACAACGCTGTGCAGCACACAGCCGAGAACGGCATCATCACGCTGGGCTGGCGCACTACGCCCGAATCCGTGCAATTGTGGGTGGCCGACGACGGCGAGGGCATCCCCGCCGACGATCTGCCCCGCATCTTCGAGCCCTTCTACCGGGGCGATTCCTCCCGCTCACGGCGTCAGGGCGGCTCGGGCCTGGGCCTGGCGCTGGTGCAGGCGTTGGTGGAGGCCCACGGCGGGCGTATCACCGTCGAGAGTCAGCCGGGCCAGGGCGCGCGGTTCACCATCACCCTGCCCCTAACGATGCGGGACGTTGATCCGCTGGAAAAAATCGGCTAACGCATCGCCCGACTCATACCAAAACACAGCCTGCGAAACGCCCCGCAGTGTGTCTGAGATATCGGCTCCGGCTTGGGCGATGGTGATGATGGGAATGCCGCGGGCGCGGGCGTAGCCCGCCTCGATGCCCACGCCCACGCCTTTTTCGCTGAGATCGACCACCAGCAGGTCGCAGGCGTCGATGGCGGCGAAGGCGCGCTGCATCAGCTCCTCGGGCGGGAAGTGCACCTCGCCCCAGCGCTCCAAATCCCGCGCCACGCAAAAGCTCTCGATGCCGCTGCGGGCCAGGGCCTGCGCAATCAGCTCGATGCGCGGGCGATTACTGTTGTCGGGGTGATATTTGATGGCGATGGCGGCTTTCATCGGGCGGACACCGGGGTTTGATGAATGATCGATGATTAAAGAGGGAAGCGTCTACGAATTATAGTGATGATTGATCACGGTAGGGGCCTAAAAACTTTTCGCCATCAAAATGGATGAGGTGGTCGGGCGAATCCGCCACCCACACCTCTGTCTCCCAGCTAATCTCTCCCAGATATTTTGCCAGCGTCCGCCTGTCGGGGAAAGCTGTCACATAAATGACATCGGCTGTGCCATGGTCGAACAATGACGCCAATTCGGCGTGACGTTTGGCATCGACCGGACCATGGCTGGTGACAGCTTCCACCAGAAGCAGCCAATTCCGGGCGGGAAGATGCAAAACGACGTCCGGGAATTTGCCATGACTATCGAAAGAAAGTCCCAACTGGTCAAACGCTTTTTCATCAAATAACGCCATCTTTGCGCCGGTATCACCCACATAAAGCGCTCGTGCTCCGGGCGCATATCTGGGCCCAAATTCCTCAATAATGGCTCTGATTAGCTCACTATGCTTGCCTGGCGAAAGCATAAGCGTCTCTCCTTCGCCAATCCGCAAAGGAATTTTCTGCATAGTGCGTTCATGCGCATACCGCCGGGCCAATGTCGTCTTCGACGCCAAATAATCATTGAGGGACATCTCCCAGTCATTTGAGCCATAAGTGCGAAGTAACGCCAAGGTCTCGGGAGATATCTGGTAATGCCAGTGGGGGCTGTTGATGGGCCGTCCTGGATCATCTGGATTAGGAATAACCATACCAGCTTCGACAAATTGATGAACGGTCTGTCGTCTTATTGTCTCTCGTGTATTGGGCGCATACGATTTGCCATAGTGCTCTCGAATAAAATCCATAATAGGCGTGATTCCCATCAATGGCGCAGCGGCTGTTTGCCAGGAATCTTCAGGTTTCAAGTCAAGAAGCGCCAACAAGGTGAGCGCTGAACGCTCATTCCGTTGACCCTTTGGCAAGCCCAAACTTTCCAGAATTGAGAGCGCTTCTCGCACCCGGCGTTGGATCGGCAATGGATTTCGAGTCCCTGAGTCTGTCATTTTATCAATAACCTCATCCAATAGATGATCGATTTGTTCTTGATCTGGGAAAATTTTCGTCACAGACGCCCCCAAATGTCTGAGTGTAGCCAATGTGGGGTAACGCAATGCTCTGAGATCGGTGGCATTGACCTGTGTGTGCCCGGAAAATTGTCGAAAATATAAATCAAGCAGCGTTGAATTGAGATAAACCGCCAGACCTTTAGCGACAGCAGGCTCCAGCCCTGCCCTCTTCCTGTGAAAAACATTCACATGGTTCTCGAAACCAATCTTCTCACCAGGAATGCGTCCTGGAATATACACTGCTGCAACAAGTCTACGCGGTTCCTCCTTGGAGCTAAATCGCTTTATGAGCGTGTACCAGTCATTTTTCATCAACCAACGGCTGCTGTGTTTTGTTTCCAGGATAGCGTTAGGCTTTTTCCCATCCAGGTTTGGCCATTTTACAAAGCCATGATCAAAATGAGCAGGGTAGATAAGAGGGCAAGCCCCTTTCTCCGCGTCCATGATAATGTCATTTTGCAATCGAAATTCGACTACAGGCCCGGTGCTGACATCAACTCCAATTTCAGCCAATGATTTTTTGAAAACACTGATCCTATCCACCACCATTTGATCCAGCTCACTGGCAGCGATATGGATGATTGAATCAGCGTCGCCGGGCTTGACGACTTGATCGAAAGACGCTTCGCGTTGAACCCTATCATCGAAATCAATGCCCGAACTGGCGGTGATGGTCACTTTTCCTTGTCCAGCGCCTTTGACAGCGTGAATGATGATATTTTCCTGCAACACGTCATCATCCTTGAATGCCTTATTTCGAGCCTCGAACACATGCAAGTGGCGAATCGCCATATTCTTTAGTAAAAACATTCGAAATCGCCGGAAATAAGGACCATTACAAAAAGATCGGGGGGTGATAGCCACCAACTCGCCGCCGGGCGCAAGCAATTGAATAGCGATAGCAAGAAAGCCACTGTAAAGATTACTCGTCTCGATACCGATTTCCCGCAACCAGGCCCGATGTGCTGAATCACTCCTTATCTTTTTATAGGGCGGATTCATAATGCAGTGGGTGAATTGAGGCGTGGATTCCTCGAAAAAGCTACCCCTGGTCTTCAGCTTTTCTGCTCCCCATTGGATAAAATCGGTAGAAACGATGTTGCCGGTGAAATGCACGCCAACACTCTCTCCATAAGCAGCGCTGGCAGTCAGTGTGGATCTCAGATACCCCACCATGGATGGATCGATTTCGTAACAGTGCGCCCGAATGTTGCGGGGAGCGCTATTGCGCCTGGCCATTTCTTGCAAAAAAGCAGCCGTCAGCGTTCCCGCCCCCGCCCCTGGATCAAGAAGAATGACTTCATCAGGACTAGTCTCAAAAAGGGAGGCCATGAACTGCGCCACCGGAAGCGGCGTCAGATACTGTCCCAGCTCTCCCCGCTTTCGCGCGTCCAGCGTGTGCGATATTTCCAGACGATAGGCGTCTGCAAGCTCGACAGGCAGGGGGCGGGACGAAGTTGGTTTGAGACTCAGGGCTGTCATCTGTGTAAGTGTCACTTTCGGTTTACAGTGATTTGTCACCAAGAGGTTACAACATCATGACATTGTAGAGGGATTAGCATTGCCTGTCAATTGTCATTCTTCACCCCACAAACGTAACAAGCCCCCGCCGGAAGACTGGCGGGGGCTTTGTTTTTGGGGCAAGGTGCGACGCACTTCTGACCGGCGACGGCTCGCCGCGCCGCGGCGTCGACAGGATGCGGGGCATCGACGCGGCCAACGCCCGTGGTAAGTGCGTCGCACCTCCAACGCTGCTTTACTTGCTCAACATCCGCCGCAGGACGGTGTGCAGGATGCCGCCGTTGCGGTAGTAGGCCACCTCGACAGGCGTGTCGATGCGGCTGATGGCCTGGAATTCGGCCACCTGGCCGTCAGCGCCCGTGGCCCGCACGGTGAAGAGCTGGCCCGGCTGCATGTCGTTATCCAGGCCCAGAATGTCGTAGGTCTCGAAGCCGGTCAGGCCCAGGCTCTCCGCGCTCTCGCCCGGCTGGAATTGCAGCGGCAGAATGCCCATGCCCACCAGGTTGGAGCGATGGATGCGCTCGTAGCTCTGGGCGATGACCGCTTTCACGCCCTGCAATTGCGGGCCCTTGGCCGCCCAATCGCGGCTGGACCCGGTGCCATACTCCTTGCCCGCAATCACGATCAGCGGCGTGCCATCGGCCTGATATTTCATGGCCGCGTCGAACACGCTCATCTGCTCGCCCGTGGGCTGATACACGCTGTAACCGCCCTCCACGCCCGGAACCAGCTTGTTGCGGATACGGATATTGGCGAAGGTGCCCCGCATCATTACTTCGTGGTTGCCGCGACGGCTGCCGTAGCTGTTCCACTCACTGCGGGGCACGCCGTGCTCCAGCAGGTAGCGGGCCGCAGGGCTGTCCGGGGCGATGGGCCCGGCCGGGGAGATGTGATCAGTGGTCACAGTGTCGCCCAGCAGCAGCAGCACTTTGGCCCCGGTGATGGGCTGGATGTCGGGCATCTGCGGCGTCACATCCACAAAGAAGGGAGGTTCTTTGATGTAAGTGCTGTCCGCGGGCCATTCGTAAACCTCGCCGCCCGAGACCGGAATCTCGTTCCAGGCCTCGTTGCCATCATAGACGCTGCCATACTCCTCCTCGAACATCTCCGGCTTCAGCGATTGGCGGATGGTGCTGCGGATTTCCTCCTGGGTGGGCCAGATGTCTCTCAGGTAAACCGGCTCGCCATTGGGGTCGTGGCCGATGGGATCGTTGTTCAAGTCGATATCCACCGTGCCCGCCAGGGCGTAGGCCACCACTAGCGGCGGCGACGCCAGATAATTGCCCTTGGTCAGTGGTGAAACCCGGCCTTCGAAGTTGCGGTTGCCGCTGAGCACCGAGGTCACGGCCAGATCGCCTGCCACCACTGCCTTGCGGATGGGCTCGGGCAGAGGCCCGCTGTTGCCGATACAGGTGGTGCAGCCATAGCCCACGATATGGAAACGCAGCGCCTCCAGATAAGGCAACAGGCCCGAAGCCTCCAGATAGCGCTTCACCACCTTGGAGCCGGGAGCCAGACTGGTCTTCACCCAGGGCTTCACGTCCAGGCCCGCTTCCACCGCCTTTTTGGCCACCAGTCCCGCCCCAATCAACACGCTGGGATTGCTGGTGTTGGTGCAGGAGGTGATGGCGGCGATGACCACGTCGCCATGGGTGAGGTCGAACTTGACGCCATCTTCATCCACCGTCACCTTCTTGCCCAAATCTTCCTCCTTCAGGCCGATGCCTTGCGGGCCGGGAGGTGCGGTGAGGGCGCGATGGAATTCCTTCTGCATATCGGCCAGGCGGATGCGATCGGCCGGGCGTTTGGGACCGGCCAGACTGGGCTCCACCGTGCTCATATCCAGCTCCAGCACCGCCGTGTATTCCGGCTCTGGCGCGTCATCCGTGCGGAACAGGCCCTGAGCCTTGGCGTAGCGGGCCACCAGCTCCACCTGCGCCTCGCTGCGGCCCGTGCTCGCTAGATAGCGCAGGGTCTCTTCATCCACCGGGAAGAAGCCCATGGTGGCGCCATATTCGGGGCTCATGTTGGCGATGGTGGCGCGGTCGGCCAGGCTGAGCTTGCTGACGCCGGGACCGAAGAACTCGACGAACTTGCCCACCACGCCAAATTTGCGCAGCATCTGGGTGGCGGTCAGGGCCAGATCGGTGGTGGTGGCGCCCTCGGGCAGCTCGCCCGTCAGCCGGAAGCCCACCACGTCGGGCGTGAGCATGAAAATGGGCTGGCCCAGGATCACAGCCTCGGCCTCGATGCCGCCCACGCCCCAGCCCACGATGCCCAGGCCGTCGATCATGGTGGTGTGACTGTCGGTGCCCACCAGACTATCGGGAAAAGCCACGGGCTCGCCATCGATCTCGTGCAACTGCACCACCTTGCCCAGGTACTCCAGATTTACCTGGTGGATGATGCCTGTATCGGGGGGCACGGCGCTGAAATTCTCGAAAGCCTGACTGCCCCATTTCAGGAACTCATAACGCTCGCGGTTGCGCTGGAACTCCCGTTCGGCATTGTAGAAAAGTGCGAAGCGCGATCCAAAGCGATCCACCTGCACCGAATGATCGATGACCAGATCCACGGGGTTGTGGGGGTTGATGCGGGCGGGGTCAGCGCCCTGGCGGGCCATCTGGCTGCGCAGCGCGGCCAGGTCCACCACCGCGGGCACGCCCGTAAAATCTTGCAGGATGACGCGGGCGGGCTTGAAGGGCATCTCGCCCCGCTCGCCATTGGGCTGCCAATTGGCCAGCTTGATGACATCCTCCTCGGTGATGGCAAAATCATCCACCTGGCGCAGGGCCGCTTCCAGCAGCACCCGGATGGAATAGGGCAGCCGCGAGATGTTGGCAATGCCCTGCTCTTCCAGCGCAGCCAGGCGGTACATCACCGCCGGGCCGCTGCCGGTTTCGAAGGTCGTTTTGGCTCCAAATGTGTTTCGAATGCTCATAGGGTTTTCTCCATGGGGCGAGGCCATAGCAATGTGGCGTCGAAAAAAGTCGTTTGAACAGCATTATAGCACGACAACCCGCTCCAATCAGAAAGAAGAACGCCATTTTAATCTCGATCGCCGGTATTGCCATCTATTACAGAGAGCCGGATGACGGTCGTTTGGGCAACAAAAAGCTGACAGAGTGTCAATCAGCCTTTCAGGGATATGACCGACGACAGAGATCCCGATCACTGCTGTTACACCGCCTTATCCGCGTAGCGGATCATCCACCAGTGAAGGCCGCGACTTGCGGGCTGTCGAAAGGACGACAGGAGAGAGAAGACGAAGGGAAACCCTGCAACACGCGTCAGAGAAGGCCCAACTCGCGGGCCCGGAGCGCCGCCTGGGTGCGATCGCACACGCCCAGCTTGCCCAGAATATTGCTCACATAATTCTTGACCGTCCCCTCCGCCAAAAACAGTCTTTGTGCGATCTCACGATTGCTCAATCCCTCCGACAGCAGTTTCAACACCGCCGACAAACAGGAGGTCATGAGCGCCAGTGCCAAAAGTCATGCAAGAGTCATATTTTTGATATCCGGAAAGGTGATTGCCAGAAGAGCCGCTTGCACCAGCCAATGTCTGACTTGAGTGGGCTGGGTGGACGAAATGCGAACACAGGCCGAAAACCTCAGGCATCGGCAATAACCCGGCAGGATAGACGATGATGTTCAATCATAATCTTCCAGGATATCGCTGTTGGTGCGAATCTGCTGGGCGATGCGCTGCAAGGGAATACCCTCTCGGGCGTCCAGATCTCCGATGAGATCATGGCGGATAGCAATCGTGAGTTTCGCCAGTTCGCGCATCAGGGCGTCTTCATCCTCCTCACTGATCTCCGATTCCTCGTTTTCCCCGGGCGAATCCACCAGTCGGGTGAAGGTGCGGATGAATTGCTCGAACTGCATCAAAACTTCTGGATCAGCCACCAGCGCCAGTTTGTGATTGAGAAACTTCAGGCTGATGATGTCGGCGTCGCTGGCCTCGCCCGCCTGAATAATCGCCTTCAGGTGATCCAGCAAGTCCATATAGATATCGCTTTTGAGATCGAGATATTTGATGCTCTCCTCTTTGCGCAGCTCCACCTCGGTCTGCTTGTTCAGCAAAACCGCAGTGATGAGGATAGTGATAATGGCGCCCACAAAAGCGAGGATGATCTCCTGCGAAAAGGGCAGGCCATCGGAGAAATCATAAAGATAGCGAAAGAAAAGATAACTGAGGACGATGAGGAGGATGCTCAGCGTCAGAAATATCAGGGTGTCCCGTCGGGTTTTGTTCACAGTGATTGACTCCGGCAAGTGATATGAACCAATAGAAAGCGGGACGGAGACGCCTCTCCGCCCCGATCGGAAAGATAAAAGACTCAGCGATTTAGAGCTTCTTTCAGAATCTCGATGACGTAATCCTGCTGTTCGTCGGTGAGCTCGGCGTAGATGGGCAGGGAAAGCACATGATTCGAGGCGCTTTCGGAAACAGGAAAACTACCCGCTTCCAGTTCGAGGAAACGATAGGCGGGCTGCAAATGCAGAGGGATGGGATAATGCACGCCCACGCCGATGCCCGCGTCCTTCAGATGCTGCACCACAGCATCCCGATCATAGCCTTCCTCCAGGCGGATAGTGTAGCAATGGTATACTGGCTCGACGCCGGGCAGATGTTCGGGCGGCCTCACCGGCAAATCGGCCAGCAAGTCAGCGTAGCGGGCGGCCCGATCCCGACGTCCAGCATTCCAGTCGTCCAGATGAGGCAGTTTGACGCCCAAAATCGCAGCTTGCAGTCCATCCAGTCGATGGCCGTAGCCCAATTCATCATGTTCATACTTGGTCATGCGGCCATGATTGCGCAGTTTGGCCACCCGTTCCGCCACCTCGGGATCATTCGTCACCACAGCGCCGCCATCGCCGTAGCATCCCAGATTTTTGCTGGGATAGAAGGAAAAGCAGGCGGAATCGCCCAACACACCCGCACGCTGGCCATTGTAGCGGCTGCCGTGGGCCTGGGCGGCATCTTCGATGACAATGAGACCATGCTCGCGGGCGATGGCGTTGATGCGATCCATATCCGCTGGCTGTCCATAGAGATGCACAGGCATGATAGCTTTGGTATAAGGCGTAATCGCCGCTTCGATCAAATCAGGATCGATGTTATAGGTGACAGGATCGATATCCACGAACACGGGGCGGGTGCCCACCTGGGAGATGGACTCGCCGGTGGCGAAAAAAGTAAAGGGCGTGGTGATGACTTCATCGCCCGGACCAATGCCATGGGCCAACAACGCCAGAAACAGGGCGCCGGTGCCGCTGGAAACGCCCACAGCATATTTTGCTTCGCAAAATTCAGCAAAAGCTTTTTCGAACTGAGCGACTTCCTTGCCCATGATGAAGGAGGTGTTGTCGATAACGCGTTGAATCGCGCCATCGACTTCCGGTTTGATGTTCTGATATTGGGTTTTGAGATCAACAAGAGGGATGTTCATGTGATTTGAACCTTTTGGAATTTGAATGAGTGTGTACAAAACGCAGCGAAGGATGAACAATCATCTTTCGTGCGTCAGGTGATAAGCATCGATTTTTCGTTCCAGTTCCTTGATGCGACGCTGATGGTCGTCAATCGTCTCCTGCAATCGAATGGGAGGCTGGCCGCCATGCCGGGCTGCGGCCACTTCCAGTCGTCCCAGGCGCTCGCGATAGATGCGAAGCTGCTCCTGCCAGTAAATGACCTCCTCCTGCAGTCCCGCTTGCGCCATTTCCTGCACCGAAGCATCGGTGATTTCGGAGCCCTCAACGGTCAGTTTGTCAAGATTCTCGGCCAGCCAGCGATGGAAGAAGGCGTTGCCGATGGTAAGCCGATCCTCCTCAACTGCGCGAGTATACCCCAAACCGGTCATCACGTAAAGATACATCTGGACATCTGGGAGGTCGACATTCAGCGCCCGGCTGATGCCCGCAGCATCATCGATTTGCTCGGTGAGGTGCATCAAAATTTTGCGCTCGGTGGGAGAAAGGTGCTGAAATTGCAACCTGAACAACGAAGCCAGCATGGAATCCACCACGATATCCTGCTTTCGGGGCAGGCGCAGACTATGATCGGGCCGATAGAGATGGTAGCAGAGCCATTGCAGCAGATAGGGGTGATCGCCCGTGTAACGATGGATGCGGCGAATGGCGTCGCGGCTCACCTGCACGGGATTGCGTTGCTGCTGTCGAACCAGTTGCTCGGCATCTTTCGGCTCCAGACCATCGATGTAGAGCGGGGCGAAATCATAGAGGAAGGGTGATGTGGGCCAATCTCGGGTGACATCGTGCAGCCGCGCCAATGTTTTGGTGGAAGCCATTACCACTCTCAGATTTGCGGGCCGTTGGAAAGCCGCGCGCAGCCGTTGCACCGCCGCCGGTTCATCCTGGGCAATGGCGATAAGCGATTCTGGCTCATCGATGAGTAGCAGAATGCGCGTCTCATGCTTCTCGGCCTGACGACACACCTTGCGCAGGACGTTGGCGGCGTCCTCCCCGGCAATCGCCTCCAGGTCCACCCCCAGACGCGCCAGCCGATCTTCCCGATCTTCCAGGGCAAAGACCAATTCATCCCGCAAATCATCCGCCGAAATGCAGCCCTGCATATCCAAATAGACCGGCAAATAATCCTTGCGCCCCTGCTGATCAAGCTGACGCAACAACGATGTCTTGCCTACGCGCCGCGATCCGATTACCCAGATATAATTATCCGAGCCCAGCAGGATGTATTGGCGCAGATCGGTATGGCCGTAATAACGGCGGCCATTCACCCATCCGCCGATGGTGTAGGGATTACGATAGCTGGCTGAGGACATGAGAAATTAGTGGGGGTCAATCGTGAATTGATAGGAAGCGGTCTCCACCGTAACCGGGGCCAGCGCCGAGATGACCAGGGTCAAATCATCACGAGTCCGGACATCTGTCAGATGCAGTTCGCCATGGCCATGCTCATCCACGGGCATGCGATGCACTTTGACATCGCCATCGGGCGTAGGTTCGATGACCTGCACCAGCCAGCGTTGTTGCAGATCGTTGTTGGTCAGCAGCCAGCCCTCCGATTGCCACTCGCCCGGCCCGTTCTCGAAATCCTGATAATAATCGATCTCGGGAATAGAGACGCTGTCGATGAATATGCCCGGCTGCGTCACGGCTGCGTCGGTGACATACTCGAACCGCATGAGGATGCTTTCTCCCGCGTATTCCGAGAGATCGACCTGCTCCTCCACCCAGTCTGCGGCGCTGTCGTTGCTCTTGCCGGTGTATCCGGGCCCAAAAGCATTGCCGTTAGGATTCTCGGTGGTCGTGCGCTGAGTCTCCAGCATCATCCAGGTCCGACCGCCATCCTGACTGGCCTCGATATACGCATAGTCCCACAGGTCTTCGATATCGTACCAGGTGAAGAAATGGAGGGTGGCGGCGGCGACATTGGTCAGATCAACCGGGAACGTCAACCGCGTATCCGACTCATCCACGCGGTTGCCCCACCAGGCCCATTGTCCACTGTGTGCATCCGTGGCCGCCAGGCGCGTGGCGGGATCGCCATCAAACGTGATCGTCAGAGAGTCTGCCGACGGGAAAGTGTAATAATCAGCCGCGTATTGATGCACGCTGCCGGAGCTGCTGACAGGCAATTTACGAAATTCATCGGTCGGATGCATTTTATCCAACTGATAATCGGGATAGCCCCAGCGCCCATCCCCCAACGAGGTGTCATCCAGCCAGTTGGCAATGACCCAGTCAGCGAAGAAATCATCGGCGGTCATGCCTGCATCCATCTGCTGCAACACATTGTCGACAGATTCCATGCCGTTGGCGGGATTTGCGATCAGGGCTTTGGTGGCTTCCTCGCCAAAACGACTGAGGAAATATGAAATGAAGAGATAGGCGTTGCCATAATGAGCGTAACTTTCATCGCTGTCGGGCCAGGCGTTGAGCTGGATGTCCGGGTCCTGGGCGAAAACGCTGTCAGGACGCAGCGAGCTGGAACGCTTCAGGCCATTCAACTGCATAGCCAGTTCCGAAGCGCCTTCATTCAACCAGGTGGATTCGTTCAAATCCTGATGCCAATGGATCATGTGTTGAAATTCATGAGCCAAGGTGCCGTTATAGAAAGTGGTTCCGGGCTTGTTGTTATCCACATTGAGGTAAAACATCTCTTTTTCATTGGAAAAGGGATGGATTACCGCAGGAATTTCATCGGCCGAGGAATAATAACCGGCGATAGTGTTGCCGAGACCGCGGGCATGCAGCACATGCAGTCGCGGATCATTATCGATGCCTGGCGTCCACTCGCTGCCAAAAAATTCACGATCGGTGGGATAAATCTGATCGTCGAAGAAACGGGCGGCCTTGCGCAGGTCTTTTGTCTTCACCCTGGAACCCACTTCCCGCCACATGTAGACATGCTCGCCTTTTACAACCAGCTCGGCGTCAATCTGCCAATTCTTGTCGGTGTCACTGTTGCTTACCCAAAAGGAGATGATGTCCCCCTCTTCGTAAGTGGGAGGGGCGTCATTCACCACGCGCTTGACTTCGCCCAGTTCGGGGCGCAAACGGGTCGCCAGATCGATAGGATCGTTGGGCGGGACTTCCACTGAGCGCAGCAGCTCCTCAGTCGTCATGGTTCCGGCTGCGGGCGTTGCGCCCGGAACTGGCGTAGGCGATGGAAAGGGCTCGGCGGTTGGACCTGCGGGGGTGATAGTCGGAAGAGATTCGGAGGGCGTGGCGAACGCCTCATCGCCGGGCGAAACGGGCGCCGAACCGCTATCAATGGCTCGCATCACATAGACGCCCGCGCCGCAAGTGGTGGAAACAGCGCAACAGGAGAGAAGCAGAACCAGTAAAACCAGCAAAAGCATTGTATTTTTTGACATATCAGGGCTGTGTCCAACAGGATTCGGAGAGAGGAATTTCATCACCGGTGACGGCGCGCACGCCCTCGGGCTCCATATCTATGTAAGCATGGCCGTAAGGGAGATAAAACCATGTGTAGATACGAAAACAAACTCGCTGATGCTCGCCATTGGGAGCGGGACGCACATCCTCCAGCGCCAGACGACGATCCATAAAACTGCGCAGACCAAGCTGCCAACGCCAGTCTCGAGCGGCATTGATGACAAGACGCTGTTCCGGGCCGAAAGGTTGCGGTTGAGGTGGTGACACCCACAGGGGCAATGTCGCCAGAGGCAATATAATGACCAGGAGGATAAAAAAGAAACGTTTCTTCCAGGAACGGGCAGACCAGCGAAATCGACGGCCCAACCAGGCTATCAAACCACCAAAAGCAAGTAATACAGCATAATAGAAAAAAGCATTGCGCACAAATGACATCGGATCAAAGAAAACGATGCCGCCTGTCTCGACGCGATGGGTGAGGAGTGGGAACCCCCACCATCCCGGACAAAGGCCGTCACAGCCCGCCTGATAAGGCGGTGTGCGAAACAGAATGCTGGAAAGATAGCTCAGGCCCACAGCGCCAAAAAGGAGAAGGGTCACCCACTCCACCCCGCGCGGCGTCCAGCGTAGCCACCATACCACGAGCAGGATGACAACCACTATCTGCAAAAAAGTAAGGAGAAATGTTGAGAATGACAAAATTATGAACGGGATTCAGAAAAATAATGCGCTTTTATGGCTGGCAGCCGACGATGGGTTCGACCACGAGCGGAGCAACAGTGCGGGCGTCGCTGCCATGCACCCACACGTTGCTGGATAAATTCACGCCCGGGGCTTCCAGCCAAAAGCTCCAGTGATGCCCGGAATCACGAGCCAGAGAGACATCGATATCATTGAAGTCATAAAGCGTGTAACGCACGCCATCCTCTGTCACGACCCGCGGCTTGCCCACTGCCAGCCTTCGTCCGACCTGATTGTCCAGAGCGCCAACCAGCCAGACGCGATCGGGCAAATCAGCGGAGGACAACGCCAACAAGGTGTCCCTTTGGAAGAGCGTGGCGCTGATATTCACCAGATTGGCGGCTTCGGGCGGAGCGTAGCGACCCGCGCCATCATGGGGCCAAACCAGTAAAATACGCCCGTCCATCTCGGTAATGCCGGTCGGGGCTACGCCCTTCGGGAGCGGCGGCGATGGCAGAAAGGTGCGGGCGTCAGCGGCGTGAACCCACACCGAAGCATGGCTCTGAGCCAGCCCTGGCGCCACGCGCGCCATGTAGATGAGCTGGCGCCCCGGTTCGTTGGCCCAGGTGACATCCAGATCATTCATCGTCCAGAAAGGGAAGGGATGCCCGTCCACATTGCGATGATCCGCCAGGTCCAGGCGTCGCAAGGGCTCGGCATCCTGCGCTGCCGAGACAATCACGTTGGGCGTCCAGGCGCAGGGAGGCGGCTCCAGACTGTGATCAGCATAGACGCGCAGGCCCAGATTAGCCTGTTGAGCGGTCTCCACCGGTGCAAAATCGTGAGGCCAGAAAATCTCGATACGCACATCCACATCTGCCGGCGGATCGGATGGCTTCGGTCCCTGACGCCGCCACAGAACGCCCAAATTGGAGGTTCCGGCTATGACGCCCTGGGCGCCGCGGGCGAAAGAGAGGATGAGCGTATCGCCAATATCGGCGGTGACATCCTCCCACTTTGAGCCATTATTCAGGCTGCGATAGACGCCGCCGCCATCGCGGCTGGCCCACCACAGACCGCTTTCGGGATCCATGAACAAATCCAGGATGTTGGGAGCGGCAGGGCTTTCGGGGACGCTGCCACGCCAGCGGGCGGGTGCAGGAATGCCTTCATCCCGGCGCTCCCAGCTCTTGCCGCCATCAACAGAGACGTAAACGCCTTCCCACGGCGCGGTGAGGAGCAAGAAATTCGTCTGGTGTGGATGGGCGGTCAGGGTGACGGCCCCTTGCACCTGTCTCTTATACACATCTCCGG